>SYAB01000304.1 GCA_005787665.1 Actinomycetota bacterium | reverse complement strand
GGCGGCGGTGCGCGGACGGGCCGCCGGTGTAGCGCGGGCCGCGCGCGCGGCCTCCACAGCGGCACGCTGCGCGCCGGGGATCGCCGCCGGCGTGGCCTTGATGGTGGGTGCGGAGTTGGGCCGCGGCGGCCGTCGGCCCGAGCGGACAGCGGCCACCGCGTCGGCGAACTGGCCGCCACTGCGATATCGCATGCCCGGGTTCTTCACCAGGGTGATCTCGATGAGTTCGCGCACATTGGGCGGAAGGTCCGGCGGCAGCGGCGCCGGAGTCTCTTTGATGTGCTTCATCGCGACGGTCAGCGCACCGTCGCCCACGAACGGCCGCTTGCCCGACACCGCTTCGTAGCCGACGACTCCCAGCGAGTAGACGTCGCTGGCGGCGGTGGCGTCCTGTCCGAGGGCTTGCTCGGGGGCGATGTACTGCGCTGTGCCCATCACCATGCCGGTCTGGGTGACCGGTGCGGCGTCGACGGCCTTGGCGATACCGAAGTCGGTCAGCTTCACCTGTCCGGTGGGGGTGATGAGGATGTTGCCGGGTTTGACGTCGCGGTGCACCAGGCCCGCCGCGTGGGCCACCTGCAGCGCCCGCCCGGTCTGCTCGAGCATGTCCAGGGAGTGCCGCAGCGAAAGCCGTCCGGTCCGCTTGATCACCGAGTTGAGCGGCTCACCGTTGATCAGCTCCATCACCAGGTAGGCGGTGCGGCCTTCCCCGTCCATATCCGTCTCGCCATAGTCATGCACCGCGGCAATCCCCGGATGGTTGAGCATGGCCACAGTGCGGGCTTCGGCGCGAAAGCGCTCCAAGAACTCCGGATCGGAGGAGAACTCTTGCTTGAGCACCTTGACGGCGACCCGGCGGCCCAGCCGGCTGTCGGTAGCCTCCCACACCTGGCCCATTCCCCCGGTCGCGATCAGCCGTTGCAGCCGGTAGCGGCCGGAGAGTGTGACTCCGACGCGGGGGCTCATGACTTGCCTCGCATCACGGCGCCTCCTGCAGCGCAGCGGCGATGGTGGCCCGGCCGATCGGTGCGGCCAGCGCCCCGCCGGTCGCCGACAGCCGGTCTCCGCCGTTCTCCACCAGCACCGCGACAGCCACCTTCGGGTTCTGCACCGGAGCGAAGGCGATGTACCAGGCATGCGGTGGGGTGTTGCGCGGATCGGGGCCGTGCTCGGCGGTTCCGGTCTTGGAGGCGATCTGCACGCCGGGGATCGCCCCGTTCTGCTGGGTGAACTTTTCGGCGCCGACCATCAAATCCGTTAGCTTAGCCGCGACCTGGGCCGAAACCGCGCGACGTTGCTCCTGCGGCGTCGTGGTGCTGATATCGGCGAGGTCGGGGCCCTCGAGGCGATCAACCAGATAGGGCTGCATGACCACCCCGGCATTGGCGATCGCCGCCGCGATCATCGCGTTCTGCAGCGGTGTCACCGCGACGTCCTTTTGTCCCATGCTCGACATGCCCACGGCGGCGGCGTCGGGCATCGGGCCGACGGTGGACTCGGCGACCTGCAGGGGTATCGCCGCGGGTGGGCTGTCGAACCCGAAGGCGTCGGCGGTGCTGCGCAGCGCCTCGCCCCCGATACGAATCCCGAGTTGGACGAAGGCGGTGTTGCAGGACCGCTCGAAGGCCTCCCGCAGCGGTGCCGTCGGGGCGGTGCCGCACGGTGTTCCGCCGTAGTTCTCCAGCGTTGCAGTGCTGTTGGGCAGCGGGATCTGCGCGGCCGCGGTGAGCTGTTCGTTCTCGCTCATCCCGGCCTGTAACGCGGCGGCGGTGGTGATGACCTTGAACGTGGATCCCGGTGGGTAGCGCTCGGAGATGGCGCGGTTGGTCAGCGGAGAGCCGGGCTGGTCCCGCAATTCCTGCCAGGTCCTCCCCTGGGCCTCGGTGTCATGGGTGGACAGCAGGTTGGGGTCATAGGACGGCGCTGACACCAGCGCGAGGACCTTTCCGGTGGACGGCTCGAGGGCCACCACCGACCCCTTGCACCCGCCGTTGCAACCCTGCGCCAGCGCCTCCCAGGCGGCCTGCTGCACACGGGGCACGATCGTGGTGTCGACGTTGCCCCCGCGGGGGTCGCGACCGGTGAAGAAGTCGGCCAGCCGTTTGCCGAACAGACGCTCGTCGGAGCCGTTGAGAATCTGGTCCTCGGCCCGTTCCAGACCGCTGCTAGAGAACCGCAGCGAGTAGAAGCCGGTGACCGGTGCGTAGGCGAACGGCTCCGGGTAGACCCGCAGGTACCGGAATCGGCCGTTGGTGGACAGCGAGTAGGCCAGCAGTTGGCCGCCGGCGGTGATCTGACCGCGCTGTCGGGAGTACTCGTCGAGCAGCACCCGTTGATTTCGCGGGTCGCTGCGCAGACCATCGGCCCGGAAGACCTGGGTGATCGTGGCGTTGATCAGCAGCAGCACGACCAAGGCCATCACGGTCATCGAGATCCGTCGCAATGAGGTGTTCATGAGCGGCTGATCACCTCGGTGCGCGCGGCCGCGATCGGGGTGTGCTGGCTGGTGCGGATCGGCCGGCGCGCGGCGTGCGAGATGCGCACCAGAATCGCCAGCAGCACATAGTTGGCCAGCAATGAGGAGCCGCCGTAGGACATCCACGGGGTGGTGAGCCCGGTCAGCGGGATGAGCCCGGTGACGCCGCCCACCACGATGAACAGCTGGATGCCCAGCGTGGTCGCCAGCCCCGCCGCGAGCAGCTTGCCGAAGCTGTCGCGCACCGCGATCGCGGTGCGCAGCCCACGCACGATCACGATGGTGTAGAGCAGCAGGACGCCGGCCAGCCCGACCAGTCCGAGTTCCTCGCCGACGACGGCGGTGATGAAGTCGGTCGACGCCGCCGGCACGGTGCCCGGCTGGCCGTTGCCCAGGCCGGTGCCGAAGACCCCTCCGGTGGCGAAGCTGAACTGGGATTGCACCATCTGATATCCCGCGCCGGCGGGGTCGGCGAACGGGTCCATCCAGGTCTGGACTCGGCCGCGGACATGGCCGAACAGGTGGTAGGCCATCACGCTGCCGGCCGCGAACAGGCCCAGTCCGATCACCACCCAGCTGAGCCGCTCGGTGGCGATGTAGACCATCGCCAGGAACGATGCGTACAGCAGCAGGGAGGTGCCCAGGTCCTTCTCGAAAACCATCACCCCGATCGAGATGATCCAGGCCGCCAGCAGCGGGGCCAGGTCCCGCGGGCGGGGCAGGTCCATGCCGAACAAGTGCTTGCCGGCGCTGGTGAACAGGTTCCGCTTCGCCACCAGGACCCCGGCGAAGAAGATCAGCAGCAGAATCTTGGAGAACTCCGCCGGCTGAATGCTGAAGCCGGGCAGACGGATCCAGATCTTGGCGCCGTTGGTCTCCGACAGGCTCGCCGGTAGGAGGGCCGGGATGGCCAGCAACACGAGTCCGGCCGCGCCGCAGATGTAGTCGTAGCGGGCCAGCGTCCGGTGGTCCTTGAGAAAGACCACCACGAGGGTGAAACCGCCGACCCCGACCAGTGTCCACAGGATCTGTTGTTCGGCGCTCGGGCCACCGGCAGGTGACCCCGGAACCAGGTCCAGGCGGTGGATGAGGACCAGCCCCAGCCCGTTGAGCAGGGCGACAACCGGAAGCAGCAGAGGGTCCGCGTAGGGCGCGAACCGGCGGATCGCCAGATGGGCGCCCACGAACAGGCCACCGAACGCGAGGGTGTAGCCCAGCAGATCCCACCGGATGCCCTGCTCCTGGTTGGCCTCCACGATGAGCAGAGCGACGCCGGTGATCAGGGTCGCGAAGCACAGCAGTGCCAGTTCGGCGTTTCGCCGGGTCGGCAGCGGCGGGGTCAGGCGCACGGGCGACTGCGGAGCGGTGGTCGCCGTCACGCCGCCGCCCGGCAGTCGGTGCCAGGAGTCTGCTGCGGTGCGGGCAGTGCCGTCACCGGTGCCGAGGTGGGTGCCGCGGCGGAGGTCGAGGTCGGTCCGGCCGGGGTCGTCGGCGCGGTCGGGGCTCCGGTTCCACTGCGCGGGCCGCTCGGCGTCCCGCCCCGCGGGGTGCGCGGCGGTGGCGGCGGAGCGCACACGGGCAGTAGCGAACTGCGGGCCAGTTCGCGCAGTTGAGCGATCGCCTCGTCGAGGCTTCCCGCCGGCAGCCCCGCCGAGACCTGGGCGCGCCCGGAGGGCCGCAGGTCCTCCAGCCGCATCAACTCACAGCCGAGCTCGGCGTCCTGCTGCCCGTAGCTGATCTGGGACAGCTCGCCCCGGTCGTTGACGCAGCCGAGCAGATACGGGGTCTGCAGTGGTACCCCCAGGATCGAACCCTGGATGCCGCGCATGATCGCGACGGTGTCGTCATGGGCGCTGACGTAGTAGTAGCTGCGGATGATCTTGTACCCGACGCCGAGTCCGGCCAGCGCCAACAAGAGCACCAGAGCGGCGGCCAGGAATCGGCGCTTGCGCGATTTCGGCGGCGGCGGTGGATCAGGTTCTGGCACAACGCGTTTGGCCACCGGGGGCCGGGGCGCAATTGCCGAGGCGCGGCCGGCCGCGGTGTTCGGCGGCACCGTGTTGTGGTCATCGTCGCCGGAGACGGCGCCGGCCAGGATGGGCTGGGTCTGTCCGCCGTAGTCGTGATCGACCACATCGGCCACCACCACCGTGACGTTGTCCGGACCGCCGCCCCGCAAGGCCAGTTCGATGAGGCGGTCGGCGCTGGCGACCACGTCGGGCAGCTTGAGTGCCTCCAGGATCGTCTCGTGCCGGACCGGGTCGGACAGTCCGTCAGAGCACAACAGATAGCGGTCCCCCTCGCGGGCCTCCCGCATGACCAGAGTCGGCTCGACCTCGTGCCCGGTCAGGGCCCGCATGATCAACGAGCGCTGTGGGTGGCTGTGTGCCTCCTCGGCACTGATCCGGCCCTCGTCGACTAGGGTCTGCACGAACGTGTCGTCCTTGGTGATCTGGGTCAACTCGCCGTCGCGCAGCAGATAGCCGCGAGAGTCGCCGATATGGACCATCCCCAAGCGGTCCCCGGCGAACAGGATTGCCGTCAGGGTGGTGCCCATACCGTCGAGGTCCGGATTGAGCTCGACCTGCTCGGCGATCGCGGAGTTGCCCTCGTGCACGGCGTGTCCGAGCTTGCCGAGCAGATCGCCGCCGGGTTCGTCGTCGTCGAGGTGGGCCAGTGCGGCGATCACCAGTTGGGAGGCGACCTCGCCGGCGGCGTGTCCGCCCATTCCGTCGGCGAGCGCGAGCAGACGGGCCCCGGCATAGACCGAGTCCTCGTTGTTGGCGCGAACCAACCCGCGATCGCTGCGGGCGGCGTAGCGCAGGGTGAGGGTCACGGGCGCAACTCGATTACCGTCTTGCCGACATGTACCGGGGTGCCGATCGGCACGCGCACCGCGGTGGTCACCTTCGAGCGATCCAGGTAGGTGCCGTTGGTGGCGCCGAGGTCCTCGACGACCCAGTCCGGCCCGCGTGGCGAGAGGCGCGCGTGGCGGGTGGAGGCATAGTCGTCGGTCAGGACCAGGGTCGAGTCATCGGCCCGGCCGATCAAGACGGGCTGGGCTCCCAGGCCGATTCGGGTTCCGGCCAGCGCTCCCTCGGTGACCACCAGATACCGGGCCGCCGATCGGGGTTGGCGCCCGGGGGCGCGACCACCACGCAAGGCGAGGCCGCGGCGCACCATCACCGCGCCGGTGGGCGCATAGATGTCGGTGCGCAGGACGCGCAGCACCGACCAGATGAACAGCCACAGCAGCAGCAGGAATCCGGCACGCGTCAGCTGCAGAACTAATCCCTGCATGCGGCGGCCCTCCGTCCTCCTGTCGTCCGTGCAGCCGACTTCGGCAACGTCACAGGATACTTGGGCGCCCGGTCGCATTGGGGTGAAGTCGCCGGGCCCCGCCCGCGCCGGTTCCCGATCGCCCTCAGTGCAGGCGGACGATGATCTCGGAGTGACCCAGCCGAATCACGTCGCCGTCGGCTAGTTGCCACTCCTGAACCGGGGCGTTGTTGACCGTGGTCCCGTTGGTCGAGTTCAGATCGGACAGCAGCGCCACCTGGCCGTCCCACCGGATCTCCAAGTGTCGCCGGGACACCCCGGTGTCGGGCAGCCGGAACTGGGCGTCCTGGCCCCGGCCGATCACGTTCGCGCCTTCGCGCAGTTCGTAGGTCCGGCCGCTGCCGTCGTCGAGTTGCAGGGTGACGCCGTAGCCGGTCACCGCCGCGTACTCACTCGGGGCCGCGGGGGCCGGCTGGGCGTAGCCGTCGTAACCGCCCTGGGCCTGCTGGCCGTAGCCGTATTCCGGCGCTGCGGGGGCGGAGGGGGCGGCGGGAGCAGCGGGCGGGTAGCCGGCCTGCTCGTAGCGGCCGTAGTCGGGTTGGCCGTAGTCGGGCCGGGGGTAGGAACCGCCGTAGCCGGGCTGTTGCTGCGGGTAGCCCTGTTCGGGGTAGCCGGGCTGCTGTTGCGGGTAGCCGCCGTAGCCGGGCCCCTCGTGGCGACCCGGAGCCTGGCGGCCGTAGTCGTAGTCCGCCGCCGGGGGTGGGTACCCGCCACCGGCCGGCGGGCCGTATTGCGGTGGGCCGTAGCCCTGCGGGGGGGCGGGGCGGTAGCCCTGGTCGTAACCCGGTCCGTAGCCGGCCGGCGGGCGCTGCTCGTAGCCGTAGCTCGGCTCGGCGGGGTAACCGCCCTGCTCAGGGTAGCTCTGCCGGGGTGGGTAGCCGCCCTGCTCGTAGGACGGAGGTGGGTACGCCTGTTCCGGCGGATAGGGGGCGCGTTGCTCGGGGCCGCCGGCGCGCGGTTCCTCCTGCGGACGGCCGTACTGGTCGTCGTAGTAGTCGTCGCCGGGGCGGCCCTGGCCGCGGTAGGGGTTGTCGGTCATCGGTGGCACTCCTGATTCTGCGGTGTACGCATCGGTCGATTGTCCTGGGCGGTGTCCGGGGGCATTCGGGCGGGGGTCGGCGTCGGGATTGACGGTCGCCCGGACGCGGTATTGACCGGTGTGCAGGGCCTCTGCCCGCTCGAACCGGACGACCACCTCACCGTAGGTCTGCCAGCCCTGCTCCCGGACGTACTCCGCCAGATGCTTGGCAAAGGCGGATGCCGTGAAGTCCCGGTCGGCACTGACCTTCTGGAAATCGGACTCCCCCAGGGTAACGACGTAATCGTTGGGAGCCAAGAACCGTTCCCCGGGCAGCGTCCGGACGCCGTCGGAGGCCTCGCGCCGCAGCAGCGACTCGATCTCCTCAGGCACGATCGGTCCGCCGAAGACGCGGGCGAACGCGTCGCCCACGCCGTCCTCGAGCATGCGCTCGATGCGTTGGACCAGACCTTTCTGGTTGCCCATCGGCCCGCCTACCTCATCGGGCGCAGCCCGCGAAGGGCCGCACCGTGTGGAACCTATGGTATCGCCTGAGCCCGCCAGACCCGCATCGGCGCAGGTCACGGCGCGTCGCACGGGTCGGCCGCAGACCCCCGCGAGACCCGGGACGGGGTTGGGGACCGAGGGGTCCACCGTGATAGGCTCCGCGAGTCATTTCGGGCGAGTGGCGGAATGGCAGACGCGC
>SYAB01000303.1 GCA_005787665.1 Actinomycetota bacterium | reverse complement strand
GGGCGGCGTCCTAGGCCGCTAGACGAAGGGGGCCAAGCCGAATCACTCCGGGGTACTCGCAACGATTGTTCGTGGAGCGCCCACGAGCTTAGGGTATCGCCGGCCCAATCCCCAAACGGGCGCCGTCACGAGGGGCAGTATCCTCATAGCCGCACGCCCCTATAGCTCAGTTGGTAGAGCTACGGACTTTTAATCCGAAGGTCCTAGGTTCGAGTCCTAGTGGGGGCACTCGTCGCCGGTGACGCAACCGGGCAGTAATGGATTCCCGTGCCGCGCGCCTCCTCCGGCGGCAGGTTGCGCGCCGGGGTCTGCGGCAGCGGCGCATCGGCCGGAAGCCGACCCTCGGCACGGTCCCAACCGGCCCTGGCCCGCGGATGCATCCGTCGTCGTCGGGGCAGCAGGCTGAAGGCGGCGTTCACCGTCCGGCCCAACAGCCAGTGCAACCGCTCGTCGCGGTCCGACCAGCGGTAGCCCATCAGTTCCCGCACCGGCTCGTCATACAGCCCGACGGTGACCCAGACGACAAACGGCCCCGCCGCCGCCAGGAAGGCGGCCCAGAGCGGATCAGGGATCCATTGCGCTGTCGGCGGCTTGGGCATGGTGGACAGGTCGAGCACCTCGCGGGCAGCCCAGGTGTCCTCGAGCACCTCACGACACATCCGGTCCCAGTAATCCTGGAAGTCCTCCCACGTCTGGGGAACCGGCCGCATGCTCATGCCGTACATCCGGTACCAGGTGATGTGCTCGTCGAACAGTTGGCGTTTGTCGGCCTCGCTGAGGCCGGCGCCGAAGTGCTCTGCGGTCAGGATGGTGCCCATGAAGAACGTGGCGTGCGCCCAGTAGAAGACCTCGGGATTCAGCGCGCTGTAGCGGCGGCCCCTGTCGTCGACACCTTTGATCGGGATGTGATAGTCACGCACCTCGGCCCCGGTCATGGGTGCCCGATCTGCGTCGAAGACCACCCCGCCGATGGGGTAGAGCGACCGGAACAACCGGGGAATCCGCTCGGTGAAGAAGATCGAGTGGTCTTTGACGGCCGCGCCGAGCTGGGGGTGCATGTTCTGCATGGAGCCGGCCCACGGCCCCTGCAGCAGTCCCCGCCAGTCCCCGAAAAGACGCCAGGTCAGCGACTCCGGGCCGAGGTGGGCCGGGTCGGGGCCATCACCGACGGGACACCCGCCAGCAGTGGCCACCGCGCTTACATGCCCAGGAATTCTTCGACCTCAGCCGAGCACTCGCCCGACTGGTCACACGCGTTCCAGCACTTGTCGGCGTTCTCGGCACACCACGAGGTCTGACCGGCGGCGGTCGCCTCGGCGAAGTTCTGGCTGATGCTCTTGGCGTAGTCCCGTTCCGCCTTGGTCTTCTTGCCCTGCGGGGTGGCCACCGAATAGCCGCCATGGCCAGAGGTGGTCTTGGGGTCGTTGCAGTTCAGATCGACGTAGACCCCGCCCCGGTTATTGCCACTGGAATCCAGGTAGCTGCCGGAACGGCTGCCGGTCACGATGCACTGCTCGGTGGGCAGATACTGCCCGACCCGAGAGGCGATGACCGCAGAGCCCGCGTACTCCAGCACCTGCTCATACGTCAGTCCCGCGTATTCGTTGACCGCCGACGCGCTGCCCGTTCCGAAGACCGCGGCCGCGGTGATCACGCCCGATATCACTCCGACACCACGGACCAAGGATTTCCTCACCGCTGCCTACCTCCGCATCAGGTCCGACTCACTGCCGAATATACCGGTCGGCGCCGCCCCGTGCAGCCCCGACCGACATGCCGCGGGACGGCCGGAACTTGAATGTCACCGCCGGACACAGATATATTGGTGCAACCACGAGGTACAGATACCGGAGGACCGATGTCGGAAGACCTGAGCAACGTCGAGCTGCTGCGCGAACTCGAGCCCGTTGCCGAGAAGCTGATCAACCGGCACATGTCGATGTTCAAGGAATGGAATCCGCACGACTACATCCCGTGGAAGGAGGGCAAGAACTACTACGCCCTCGGCGGCCAGGACTGGCACCCCGAGCAGGCGCAGCTCTCCGAGGTCGCCCGCACCGCGCTGGTACAGAACCTGCTCACCGAGGACAATCTGCCGGCCTACCACCGCGAGATCGCGATGAACTTCTCGATGGACGGCCCCTGGGGCTACTGGGTCAACCGGTGGACCGCCGAGGAGAACCGCCACGGCATCTCCATCCGCGACTACCTGGTCGTCACCCGTAACTGCGACCCCATCGAGCTCGAGGAGCTTCGGGTGGAGCAGATGACCCGCGGCTTCTCGCCGGGCCAGAACCAGCAGGGCGACCTGTTCGCCGAGAGCCTGTTCGACTCGGTGATGTACGTCAGCTTCCAGGAGCTCGCCACCCGGGTGTCGCACCGCAACACCGGCAAGGCCTGCAACGAGCCGATCGCCGAGCAGCTGCTGGCGCGGATCTCCAACGACGAGAACCTGCACATGATCTTCTACCGCGACGTCAGCGCCGCCGGTCTGGACATCGCCCCGAATATGGCGATCAAGTCGGTGTACCGGATCCTGAAGAACTTCAAGATGCCCGGCTACACCGTGCCGGAGTTCCGGCGCAAGGCCGTCATCATCGCCACCGGCGGCGTCTACGACCCGCGTATCCACCTCGAGGACGTGGTGATGCCGGTGCTCAAGAAGTGGCGCATCTTCGAACGCGACGACTTCACCGGCGAAGGCGCCCGGCTGCGCGACGAACTCGGCAAGCTCATCGCGGATCTCGAGGAGACCTGCGTGAAGTTCGAGGACGCCAAGCAGCGCAAGCTGGAGCGCGACGCGAAGCTGGCCGAGAAGCGGGCCGCCAAGGCCCTGGCCGGAGCGGCCACATAGTCTCGGCCACCACACCCGCTACGGCCGGGCTGCGGATCGGGTCGCTGACCCTGCGCAGCCCGGTCGTTCTGGCACCGATGGCCGGTGTGACCAACGTCGCCTTCCGGACGCTGTGCCGGGAACTGGAGCTGGCCCGGGTAGGCACGGTCAGCGGCCTCTACGTGTGTGAGATGGTCACCGCACGGGCGCTGGTGGAACGCCATCCCGTCACCATGCACATGACGACCTTCGGCCCCGAGGAGTCGCCGCGGTCGCTGCAGCTCTACACCGTCGACCCGGCAACCACCTACGAAGCGGCCCGAATGATCGTCGACGAGAACCTCGCCGACCATATCGACATGAACTTCGGCTGCCCGGTGCCCAAGGTCACCCGCCGCGGCGGCGGTGCGGCCCTGCCGTACAAGCGGCGGCTCTTCGGCCAGATCGTGGCCGCCGCCGTTCGGGCCACCGAGGGCACCCCGGTCCCGGTGACGGTGAAGTTCCGGGTCGGGATCGATGACGCCCACCCCACCCATCTCGACGCCGGACGCATCGCCGAACGGGAGGGCGCGGCCGCGGTCGCCCTGCACGCCCGTACCGCGGCGCAGCGCTATTCCGGAACGGCCGACTGGGGTCGCATCACCGAGCTCAAAGAGGCCGTCACCACGATCCCGGTGCTGGGCAACGGCGACATCTTCGAAGCCGCCGACGCTCAGGCGATGATGGCGCAGACCGGCTGCGACGGCGTCGTCGTCGGCCGCGGCTGCCTGGGCCGACCCTGGATGTTCGCCGAGCTCTCCGCGGCGTTCACCGGGTCACCGGCGCCCGCCCCGCCCACCCTCGGCGAGGTCGCCGACATCATCCGGCGGCATGCGGCACTGCTGGTCGCCCATGTGGGCGAGGACAAGGGCATGCGCGATATCCGCAAGCACGTGGCCTGGTACCTGCACGGGTTCCCGGCCGGTTCGGATCTGCGCCGCGCCCTTGCCCTGGTCAGCACCCTCGCGGAGTTGGATCGTCTACTCGCCTACCTCGATCCCGCCGTCCCTTTTCCCACCGCCGGGTGGGGACCACGCGGACGCCAGGGCTCGGCGGCAACGGTCGCCCTCCCGGAAGGCTGGCTCGACGACCCGGACGACGCGACGGTGCCGCGCGGCGCGGATGTGATGAGTTCGGGGGGCTGAGGCGCAGCGCCGGGAACCTAGAAAGCTCTCAGGTTCGGTCAGTACCATCGGGGAACTGCTGTGGACCCACGGGTGGCAACCGGCGCAGTTCGGCACCACCGTGTGAGCGCACCGACGCGCCTGCCCCATTCCCGCACCCGGAGGCTGTCTGGACATGAGTGACGGCGATAACGCCACTCCTGGCCGCGGCGACGCCACCGATCGGAGCCGGCAGGCCGGCGACACCGGACCCCGGGAGCCCGCTGGCAATCACAGCGAAGGGGTCGCGGTCGCCGATCTGATCGCGAAGATCACCGGCGACCAGCGCATCAACCCGGTCAACCGGCGCAGCATGGACGTCACGCCCTCCGGCGAGGACGCCACCGTGCCTCTGCCCGTCGGCACCGTGCCCGACGAGATCCCCGACCTCGCCGCACTGGCCCGCACACGCCGGCCGTTGGCCGCCGCGCGCAACCCCGTCACCTCGCCACCCCCGGTGCCACCCCCGGTCACCCACGGGCGCCGCCCGGCCCTGATCGCCGGCCGGGCCGCGGCCGCGCTGATCGCGGTTCTGGCCCTGGCCGTCACCGGAGCCGCCTGGCAGTGGCAGTCCGCCAAGAACAAACTGCTCAACACGATCGCCGCCCTCGACCCCAACTCCAGCGACATCCGGGACCCGAGCGGTCAGACCGGCGACGAGAACTTCCTCATCGTCGGGGTGGACAGCCGACTCGGCGCCAACGGCGAACTCGGGGCCGGCGACACCAGCACGATCGAGGGCGCCCGCGCGGACACCATCATGCTGGTGAACATCCCCGCGAACCGTAAACGGGTGGTCGCGGTGTCCTTCCCCCGCGACCTCGCCATCACGCCGATGAACTGTCAGGCATGGGACCCCGAGACCGGGCGGTACGGGCCGGTCTACGACGCGAACACCGGAGAGTGGAGCGACAACGAACGCCCCACCACCACCAAGCTGAACTCCGCCTACGCTCTCGGCGGGCCAAAATGCCTGGTCAAGGTGATCCAGAAGCTCTCCGGCCTCGCAATCAACCGATTCATGGCGGTGGACTTCATCGGCTTCGAGAAGATGGTCGACGCGGTGGGCGGCGTCGAGGTGTGCAGCACGACCCCCCTGGAGGACGCCGAACTGGGCACCGTGCTGGCCACCGCCGGCCGCCAGAAGCTCGACGGCCCGACCGCCCTGAATTATGTGCGGGCCCGGTCCATCGTCACCGAGGACAACGGCGACTACGGGCGCATCAAACGCCAGCAACTGTTCCTCTCCTCACTGCTGCGGTCGATGATCTCCTCGGAAACACTCTTCGACCTCGACCGGCTCGACGAGGTCGTCAACACCTTCATCGACGACAGCTACGTCGACAACGTCCAGACCCGCGACCTGGTCCGGCTGGGACAGTCGCTGCAGGGCATCAACGCCGGGCGGATCACCTTTGTCACCGTCCCGACCACCAGGATCGCCGACTACGAGGGCAACGAGATCCCGCGGACCGAGGATGTTCGGGCCCTCTTCGACGCGATCATCGACGACGAACCCCTGCCCGGGGAGAACGACACCAACGAAACTCTGAGCCCGCTCACCGCGACGTCGGAGGACAGCGACGGCACCGGGAGCACGGAATCCACCCCAACCTCCCCGACCACCTCCACCGAGGCCGAGGATTCCTGGGCGACCTCAACCACGACCACACCGACGACCACCACCACCGAGGAGCTCAAGGCGGTCGCGGCCGACCCGCGCGACGTCACCGTTCAGGTCGCCAACGGCACCGAGACGCTCGGCCTGGCGACGGCGGCCACCGAGGAGTTCGGGCTCTACCGCTTCGACGTCCGCGACCCGGACTACTCCGACTGGGGTCTGATGTCGAGGACCACCGTGTACTACTCGCTGGGCAATGAGCAGGCCGCCGCGACCGTCGTCGCGACCCTGCCCGGGGCGCGCGTCGAGCGGATCACCGGGCTCGGCGAGGTGGTGCAGGTGGTGCTGGGATCCGACTTCACCTCGGTGAAATACCCGCAGGCCAGCGGCGCCACCTTGAGCGTCGACGCCACCGTGGCCGGATCCACGACCCCCACCGAACTGCCGTCGGACCTGACGGTGACCAACGGCGCCGACGTCCGGTGCGAATAGCCGGGATTCACCGTCCGTTCAATTCCGCGCGGCGCGTTAGTCGCCGGCCGGACAGTAGTCTGGGCTGATGCGGACCGCGTACCACGAGCAACTTGACGCGCTCAACAACCAGCTGGCCGAGATGTGCCGGATGGCCGGAATCGCCATGGAACGGGCGACCCAGTCACTGTTGCAAGCCGACCTGGTGCTGGCCGAGCATGTGATCGGCGACCACGAGAGAATCTCGGCCACCAGTGCCCGTGCCGAGGAGGCGGCATTCGTGCTGCTTGCGCTGCAGGCGCCGGTCGCAGGGGATCTGCGGGCCATCGTCAGTTCGATCCAAATCGTCGCCGACGTCGAGCGAATGGGGGCCCTCGCCCTGCACGTGGCCAAGATCGCCCGGCGACGTCATCCCCAGCACGCCCTGCCCGAGGAAGTCAACGGATATTTCGCCGAGATGGGCCGGATCGCCGTCCAGGTCGCCGACAGCGCCCACGATGTCTTGTTGTCCCATGATCCCGAGAAGGCCCGTCGCATCCGGGAAGAAGACGATGCGATGGACGACCTGCACCGTCACCTGTTCAGCGTGATGATGGACCGCGAGTGGAAGCACGGCGTGGCCGCGGCGGTGGACGTGACCCTGCTGGGACGGTTCTACGAGCGTTTCGCCGACCACGCCGTGGAGATAGCCAGGCGGGTGATCTTCCAGGTGACCGGAGTCCTGCCCGACGAGGAAGAGATCCCCACCTACTAGCCGCGGGGTACCAGTCCGTGCAGCGCTACCTGTTCGACGTCGGTCTGATCTTCGTGCTCTTGCTGGTCAACGGCGTGTTCGCCGGGAGCGAGCTGGCGCTGATCTCGCTGCGCGAGGGCCAGTTGCGGGCGCTGGAACGCAACGGCGGGCGGCGGGAACGCGCCCTGGTGCGACTGGCCCGCGACCCCAACCGATTCCTCGGCACCATCCAATTGGGCATCACCCTGGCCGGATACCTGGCCTCGGCCACCGCCGCGGTCACGCTGGCCGAACCGCTGGTGCCCTCGCTCGGATTTCTCGGCGGCGCCGCCGAGGCGGTCGCGATCACCTCGGTGACGATCGTGCTCGCCGCGATCAACATCGTCGTCGGTGAGTTGGCACCCAAACGCCTGGCCATGCAGTACCCGCTGCGCTGGGCGCTGCTCGTGGCCGTTCCGCTGGATCGGCTAGCCGGCCTGACCACGCCGATGGTGTGGTTCCTGGGCAAGGCCACCGATCTGGTGGTGCGGGTCTTCGGCGGCAACCCGGGGGCCTCGGCCGGCCAGTTGTCGGCCGCGGAGTTGCAGGAACTGGTCGCCACGCAACGCAGCCTGAGCAGTGAGCAGCGCCAGATGATCTCGGGCGCCCTGGAGATCCACGAGCGAGTACTGCGGGAGATCCTCATTCCCCGTCGTGCCGTCATCACGCTCGCCCACGACCTTCCGATGGCGGAGGCGCAGTCCCGGTTGGTCAGTTCCGGTCATTCCCGCGCACCGGTGGTGCGGGCCCGCGACCTCGACGACGTGATCGGGGTCGTGCACCTGCGTGATCTGCTCGGCGGCCACGCCTCGCTCACCGAGGCGCTGCGGCCGGCGCTGCAGCTACCGGACAGCCTGCCGGTGTCGGAGGCGCTGCGACGCTTCAAAGCCGAGCGCGAGCAGTTCGCGACGGTCGTCGACGAACGCGGCGGCGTCGCCGGCATCGTCACCCTGGAGGACGTACTCGAAGAGATCGTGGGCGAGATCTACGACGAGACCGACCGAGACGTCCTCGGCGCCCAGACGATGGCGGACGGAAGCCTGGTACTACCCGGCGGATTTCCGGTGCATGATCTCGCCGACCTCGGGGTCAGCCTCAGCGACGCGCCGCGCGGTGAGTACAACACGGTGGCCGGCATGGTCCTGGTTGCGTTAGGCCGGATCCCACGGTCCCCCGGCGACCGCATCGAACTGTCGGAGTGGACCCTGGAGATCGTGGCCGTCGATCACAACACCATCACCGGAGTCAGGTTCATCCCCCGCACCGCGGCCGGCGGAAGGCCGCCCGCGGCAGAGTCTCAGCCGAACCGGCCCGAGATGTAGTCCTCGGTC
>SYAB01000302.1 GCA_005787665.1 Actinomycetota bacterium | reverse complement strand
GCCGCGAAACCGGCCGGCTCGAACTCCTCGCGGGCAATCAGACCGCCGTAGGTCTCATAGGCGGGCGCGCTGAACAGGGTGGAGGTGATGATGTCGATATAGTCCCGCCGGTCTACCCCGGCCTTGGAGACCAGCGCGACCGCTTCGCCGAGGGATTCAATGACGTTGGCCAACAAAAAGTTGGCGCTCAGCTTCACCACATTCCCAACCGCCGCGACGTCGGAGACCCGAAAGGTGCGCTGCCCCAGCGCATCCAGTATCGGCATCAACGGGTCGACCACTTCGGTGGGGCCGGCGGCGAGAACGAAGAGCTTGCCGGCGGCGGCGGCCTCCGGACGGCCCAGCACGGTTGCGGTCATGAACTGCTGCCCGGCCGCGCCGTGCGCCGCCGTCAGCCGCTTCGACAGCGCGGCGCTGATGGTGCTGGACGATATGTGGGTGGCCCCGTCACGCAGCGTAGCGAGCACACCGCCCTCGCCGATGACGACCGCGTCGAGGGCGTCGTCGTTGGCCAGCATCGTGAAAACCACATCACCGGCGCAAGCCTGCGCGACGGTGGCAGCGACCGTGGCGCCCCCCGCCGCAAGGGCCTCGGCCTTGCCCGGGGACCGGTTGTAGACCGTGACGCCGAATCCCGCCTCGAGCAGTCGGGCCGCCATGGCCGAACCCATGTTGCCCAGACCGATGAATCCCACCGCCGGCGTGCTCATCGGCGTCGTCCCGGAATGTTCAGCCTCACGTCCCTCACCTCTTCCTCATCGCCGGGCCGCACCAGTAGACGTGTGGCGCCAACTTAGTTGATCAGCTGGGGCGGGCCGGCTCACTCCGCCGAACCTGGACCAGCGGGAGGAGGTACATACCGGGCACGAAATTGCCGCCAAGCCGATACGAGAGTCTCTCAGCAGCAAGGATATCCGCTTTGTTGGCTGCGTCTCCTGTGTGTTGTGACCCCTTTTTGGGTAGGTTGCAGGCCAAGGGAAATGTCCTCTGGGCTGCTTCTTTAGGGATAACTTGGCGCAGAGAGCATCGAAGATGGAGGCATACATGAGTGCAGGGTCAGCGGGCGGATATCGCACCAGTCTGTGGTTCCGGTGGCTGGCGTTCTTCGTCGCCTACATCATCATCAACATCGTGATCCGCCTAGTGTCCGGGCAGTCGATCACGAGCGGGTACCTCACCGGACAGCTTGTCAACGCGGCAATCGGGGCGTCGCTTTGGGTGGTTGTCATGCACTTCTTGACTCGCCGGCGAAAGGCCGCGCAGCCCGAGAGCGATGGCCAGCAGCGTTAGACGCCAGTGGTGATCAGTCGATGAAACGAAGGCCGGCGTCGATCGCGGGGCGGTGCCGCAAGATCCGGTAGTGGGCGAGGCGTCCGAGTCCGCGCGTCGTGAACAACGTCGCCCCCGGCCAGACTTCGGCGATCCGTTCGCTTGTCTCGTGGGGACTGTCGGGGTCGTCGGGGTCATGAATAAGCAGCAGCGGCAGCGGCTGTTTGAGATTGCCGGCGACCCGGCTGATGTCGGTGGTGACCAGCGCAGTACCGAGTCGGCGGTCCAGACGGTGTTGCAGACCGGCGCGGATCCGCGGTCCGAACCCATGACGATCGGCGAACAGATCCAGGTACGGAGCGAAGTCGCCCATCGGCGCCACAAACACCATGCGGTCAATCGAGGCTCCTCGCACAGCGGCCAGCGCCGCCGCCTTCGCGCCCAGTGAATGGGCCACGACCGCTCGCGCCGGGCCGTGCTCCTGCACGACGGCCCTGAGGGCCTCGGCGCACTCGACCACCGTGGTCCGACCGGCCGCCAGTGCACCTGAGTCGGACTCGTTGTGGCCCGGAAGGTCGAACGCGATGACCCGATAGCCTTTGGCAACAAGCGGTTTGACGAAGATGGCCAGGTGCGCCCGGCATCCGCCCCAGCCATGCACCAGATAGACCAGCGGCCCGGCACCCCACGCCTCACCCGCGATCCGATGCCCATCCCAGAATGCTTCGACGGGCACGCCCGCGGCGACACCGGGCGGCATCCGCAGACTCATATCGACGGCGGGCGGCGTACACCACAGCTCGACGGCCCACCGTGACCCGAGGGCCGGCGCGAGGCGCTCCAACAATCCGAACGCCCGTCGAACGCGCGGGGAAACCAGAGGCACGATGCCGGAATCGGTCACTGCGAGTCATGCGTCCCGTGAGGAGCAGCACCTGACATGGCGGGAGGATACTACGAACCAGACTCGACAAGGAGCACCCATGTCAACACCGTTCGACGCTGTCACCTTCATTCACGGGCCGGCCATGAAGAACCGATTCATGGTGTCCCCGCTGACCAATCTGCAGAGCAACCCGGACGGGACGCTCTCCGATGACGAGGAGCGGTGGTTGACGATGCGCGCCGAAGGGGGCTTCGGTTTGACCATGACGTGTGCGAGCCACGTCGACCCTCGCGGTCAGGGTTTCCCGGGCCAGTTGGGTTGCTTCAGCGACGACCACCTCCCGGGCCTGACCCGGTTGGCGGCGGGGATTCGCGCGCAGGGAAGCGTGGCGATCGTGCAGTTGCACCACGCGGGACGTCGAGCACCGGCCGAGCTGATCGGCATGGCTCCCGTCGCTCCCGCTGACGACGCGAAAGCCGGGGCGCGCCGATTGACGACGGCCGAGGTGCGCGAGGTCATCGAGTCGTTCATCGCGGCGGCGGCGAGGTGCGACGCGGCGGGATTCGACGGCGTCGAACTCCACAGCGCGCACGACTACCTGCTGTGTGAGTTTCTCAGCGCCGAGTTCAATGATCGAACCGACGACTACGGCGGGAGTCGCGCGGCGCGATTCCGCATCGTCGAAGAGATCATCTCGGGTATCCGCCGGCGTTGTCGTCCGGACTTCCACGTGGGGGTGCGTCTCTCGCCCGAGCGATTCGGCCTCGCCACGGCCGATGTGATGGATGCGTTCGAACGATTGGTGGCGACGGGGATGGTCGATCTGATCGACCTCTCGCTCTGGGATGTGTTCAAGGATGCAGCGGGGGAGGAGTTCGCGTCCCGGCCACTACTCGAGTTGTTTACCGGCCTGGACCGCGGAGCAGTTCGGATGGCTGTCGCCGGCCACCTCTACTCGGGGCCGGACGTGCAGCGCGCACTGGATTGGGGTGCCGACATCGTGGCGATCGGGCGGGCGGCGATCACCAACCACGATTTCCCACTGTTGATACAGGCGGACCCCACCGCGGCGATGCGTGAGCTTCCCGTCGCCCGGGAGACCCTTGCCGCGGAAGGACTCGGGCCGGCGTTCCTCGACTACATGTCGACCTGGCGAGGGTTCGTCGGCGAATCTGGCGTGCTTACCTAACGTGCTGACGTGTCGGGTGAGTGTGGTCACCTAACTTGGCCCCGTTTGGACCGTCGTTCTTCATGAATGTTGGCCCCACTGGGTGGTGATCATTCCGCCGGGTGGGTGCGGTGTGTCGTCATCAATGTTGGCCCCACCCAGGGTTGCGATCGTTCCTGTCGTCGTCGGGCAGGGAGGTCGGTCAGGGTGCGGTCACGAGTGGAGTTGTTTGAGCAGATCAGGCGGGATCGGCGGTGCGAGGAGCTCTCGATTCGGGAGCTGGCGGAGCGTCATGGTGTTCATCGCCGTGCGGTGCGCCAGGCGTTGGCCTCGGCGCTACCGCCTCCTCGCAAAAGCTATCCACCGCGGCCGCGGCCGGCGATCGACCCGTGGGTGGGGGTGATCGACGCCTGGCTTGTGGACGATCAGAACGCGCCGCGCAAGCAGCGTCATACCGCGCGGCGGGTGTGGCAGCGTCTGGTGGCCGAGCATCAGGCGGCGCTCTCGGAGATCACGGTGTCGCGTTATGTGGCGCGGCGCCGGTTGGAACTCGGTGTGGTCCGACGCGAGGTGTCGATCCCGCAGACCCATCCCGCCGGCGCGGAGGCCGAGGTCGATTTCGGCGAGTTCCACGCCGTCATCTGCGGGGAGAGTCTCAAGTGCTGGATGTTCGTGATGCGACTATCGCACTCGGGCAAAGCATTTCACGTCGCGTTCGCCACCCAGGCCCAGGAGGCGTTCCTCGAGGGCCACGTGCTGGCGTTCGAGTACTTCGGCGGTGTTCCCGCCCGGGTGCGCTACGACAACCTCAAACCAGCCGTCGTGCGGGTGTTGAAGGGCCGCGACCGCACCGAGTCTGAAAGATTCACCGCGCTGCGCAGCCAATACGGGTTCGACTCTTTCTTTTGCCGCCCCGGCCTTGAGGGCGCCCACGAGAAGGGTGGTGTGGAAGGCGAGATCGGCCGCTTCCGCCGGACCCATCTGGTTCCGGTCCCGCGGGTCGACTCCCTGGCGGGGCTCAACAATCTGATCGCCACCGCTGACCGACTCGACGACGATCGGGTGATCACCGGCCGGGCGGTCACGATCAGGGCCGCGTTCGCTGCCGAAGCCCCGGCGTTGAGCGCACTACCGGACGAGGCGTTCGACCCGGCCCGGCTGCTCCAAGCCCGGGTCGACAACCGTGCCAGAGTGTCTGTGCGGCAATGCTTCTACTCCGTTCCCGCCCGCTATAGCGGGCGGCGGCTCACGGTTCGGCTGGCAGCCCGCACCGTCGAGGTCCACGACGGGCCCACCCTGATCGCCCGCCACGAACGCGCCGTCGGACGCTATGTCGAAGTCCTGGCGCTGGATCACTACCTGGAGGTCCTGGCCGCCAAACCCGGCGGACTCCCGGGGGCCACCGCACTGGCCCAAGCCCGAACCCGTGGGGTGTTCACCACTTCGCATCAGGGGTACTGGGACGCCGCCCGCCGCACCCGCGGTGACAGCGCCGGCACCCGCGCACTTATCGAGATCCTGCTCGCCCACCGCAGCATGACCGCTACCGCCTTGACCACGGCGATGGACCGGGCGGTGGCCTCGGGGTGCCTGGATCCCGAACTGGTGTTGATCGACGCCCGCCGCCACCAAATCCACGTGGCACCGGTCATCCCGATCGGCGCCCTGGCCCGCTACGACCGACCCACACCCACCCTGACCGACTACGACCAACTCTTGAACCGGAGCACACCATGACCACCAACACCGCAGCCAAACCGAACACCGTCGATGCCGCAGCACAAGCCAGCATCGGCGCCGCGGCCCGAGAACTGCACCTGCCCACCGTGCGCACCGAAGCCGCCCGCCTTGCCGACATCGCCCACCGGGAACGCCAATCCCACCTCGGCTACCTCGCCGAAGTCCTGGCCGCCGAAGTCGACGACCGCAGCGAACGACGCCGCACCCGCCGCATCAACGACGCCAAATTCCCCCGACTCAAACGCCTCGCCGAGTTCAACATCGACGCCGTTCCCACCATCACCGCCGCCACCCTGGGCCACCTCGCCACCGGGCACTACATGGACGCCGGCGAACCCATCGTGCTACTCGGCGATTCCGGCACCGGCAAAAGTCATCTCCTCATCGGACTGGGCCTGGCCGCCTGCGAACAAGGACGACGCGTCCGCTACGCCACCACCGCCCAGCTGGTCAACGAACTCGTCGAAGCCGCCGACGAAAGAGTCCTGTCCCGAGTCGTCGGCCGCTACGGCCGCCTCGACCTGCTCTGCCTCGACGAACTCGGCTACGTCCACATCGACCCCCGCGGAGCCGAACTGCTCTTCCAGATCATCACCGAACGCGAGGAACGCGCCTCCGTCGCCATCGCCACCAACCTGCCCTTCAGCGAATGGGGCACCGTCTTCCCCGACCCCCGCCTGGTCGCCGCCATCGTCGACCGCGTCACCTTCCACGCCCACATCCTCGAAACCGGCACCCAGTCCTACCGCCTACGCACCAGCACAGCCACCACCCGACGCAAACGAAACGCCCACCAAGATTAACCGTCGCATCGCCTCCGGTAGACACTCGTGCCCATGGGGCGGGTAGACGAAGCATGGCTTGGCTGCCACGCTTGCGGGCCAGCAGCTCGGCACCGGTCACGATCGAGGCGGGATCGGCCACAAAGAACTCCGCGGGCCACTCAACGACTGGAACGACGGCGGGCATGTCGGCGGTGCCCTCGGGCAACCTCAAGGAAGCCGGTCAATCCAGCCGGCCCGCGTCGATCACCCGCAGCACCGCCGCGCCTTCCGGAGGCCGCCGCTCGTCAGGGCCGCAGCACCTGCGAGACGGGCAACCGGCTTGCTGGGTGTACCGATTCAGCCTGCCCGTGTCGGAGAACCAGTTGGGGATGCCCCGGGATACCCAGCGCCTCAGCCAACTGCTCGCGCATAGCGGGAATCTCGCAGGGCTGGTTCATATAGGCCGACGCTCGCCCGGCAGCCTGGGACTCCAGCGTCAAGCGAGCCAGAGCCCGCCCGGTTGCCAGCCACGCGCCGGTGTCATCGGTCGGCGTCCAGACCACCGCGAGATCCGGTGAACCCGAGGCGAGTTCGCCGTCGCGGGCGGCCTGCAGCTTGCCCATGTCGAAAGTCCGCACGGCCAGCGGCGCAACGTAAGCGGCGATTCCGCGCTGACCGAGCAGATCGGCCTGCATGCCGTCGGGGCTGGAGGAATTTTTCGGGCGCATCCACTGGGCAAGTTCACGGCGAAACTCCGCCGAGGACATCTGCTCGCGGTCGGCGGCCATGATCAGCGTCACGAGGGTCTCACGGCTGTCGGAATCCTGCAGCCAGGTGCACTCGACACCGAAGGGTTCCCCTGCCTGGGACAGGGTCGAGCGCAGCGCCGAGTCCATAGGGTTGCCGTGATACGCCGTGCGGTTGGTGCGGCGCGCGGCCATCGCCGAGACCAGGTCGGGGCGATGGCCGTAGGGCTCGCCGG
>SYAB01000301.1 GCA_005787665.1 Actinomycetota bacterium | reverse complement strand
TACCGTGCTGCGATGTGGGGAATCGCCTGACGGCCTCGGCGATCGCCGGGGTGGCCGTCGCCGCGCTTGCCGGTTGCGGTTCCGGGGACTCGACGGTCTCCAAGACCCCACTGGCATCGACGACGACGACCTCCGCGAGCACCTCTGTGGAAAGCCCGTCTAGCCAGGCTGCGGCGTCATCACCCCCGACTCCGACGCCGGCACCACCGGATCCCTGCGCGGTGAACCTTTCCGCACCCGCGATAGCCCGCGCGGTATCGGAGTTGCCCCGCGACCCGCGCAGCGGACAGGGCTGGAACCCCGAACCCATCGCCGGCAACTACAACGAGTGTGCACAACTGTCCGCGGTGATCGTCCGAGCCAACACCAACGCCGGAAACGCCAACACCCGCGCGGTGCTGTTTCACCTCGGAAAGTTCATCCCCACCGGCGTGCCCGACACCTTCGGATTCAACGGCATCGACAGCACCCAGAGCACCGGTGACACCGTGGCGCTGAGCTTCCCCGGCGGCATGGGACTGAGCAGTGTGGTCAAGTTCCGGTGGAATGGTGCCGGAGTCGAACTGATCGGGAACACCCGCTAGGGGATTTGCCCGCCGGGAGGTCGCCCCGCCGAAGCGGTCACCCCGCCGAGCCAGGAATAGAGTCACGATCGTGGGTACCGCGCTGACGGGTCAGCTTGCGGCCGTCGTCGGCGGCGACCATGTCAGCACCGATCCGGACGTGCTGGCCGGCCGCAGCACCGACTGGACCGGCCGCTACCGGGGCCGGGCCAGTGCCCTGGTCCGGCCAGGCAGCACTGATGAGGTCGCCGCGGTGCTGCGAAGTTGTCGCGACGCCGGCGTGGCCGTCACCGTTCAGGGCGGGCGCACCTCGCTGGTGGCCGGCACGGTTCCCGAGCACGACGACGTCCTGCTGTCCACCGAACGACTGAACGGCATCGGCGACGTCGACGCCGCCGCAAGGCGAGTCCGGGTGGGCGCCGGCGTCACACTGGCGCGCGCGCAACGGGCCGCGGCAACGGCCGGACTGCTCATCGGCGTGGACCTCACCGCCCGCGACTCGGCCACCATCGGCGGGATGGTCTCCACCGACGCCGGTGGACTCCGCACGGTTTGCTACGGCGCCATGGGCAAACAGGTACTCGGCCTTGAGGTCGCACTTCCGGACGGATCGGTGCTGCACTCCTCCGCCGCGGAGGGCGCGGGCACCGGAGGATACGACCTGACCGCACTGTTCGCCGGCGCGGAGGGCACCCTGGGCGTGATCACCACGGTGGACCTGCGCCTGCATCCGATACCCGCTTACCGTGCGACCGCGCTGTGCGGATTCGCCGACCTCGATACCCTGGTTTCGGCCGCCCGGATCCTGCGCGACGTCGAGACCATCGCCGCACTCGAACTCATCGACGGCCGGGCCATCGCACTGGCTGACGAGCACCTTGGCCTTCCCGCTCCGAGGGGCGACGCGTGGCTGCTCCTGGTTGAACTGGCCGCCGCGGATGACCCGAGCGACCGCCTCGCCGCTGCCTTGGATCGCGTGGTTGCGTGTGCCGAACCCTCAGTGGGTCTCGACGGCGCCGCCCAGCACCGCCTCTGGCACGCCCGCGAGTCCGTCGCCGAGGTGGTGGGTCTATTCGGCTCACCGGTCAAATTCGATGTGTCGCTTCCTCTTTCGGCGATCAGTGCGTTCGCCGACGATTCCACCCGTCTGATCCACCGCTGTTCCCCTGATGCGATACCGCTGCTATTCGGACACGTCGGTGAGGGCAACCTGCACCTTAACGTCTTGCGCTGCGACACCGATGCGGAGTCGCGGATCTACCCTCCGATGATGAAACTCATTGCTGCACATGGTGGCAACGTCAGCTCCGAGCACGGCGTCGGCAGCCGCAAGCGCGGCTACCTGACGATGTCACGAACGTCCGCCGACATCGCGGCGATGCGCGCCATCAAGAACGCCCTGGACCCGACCGGCTACCTCAACCCCGCTGTTCTGTTCGACTGACGTCCGGTCCCGGCTGCGGCGATCCGAGCAGGAAGACCGCCGCCAGCACACCGAACAGGGCGACGAACGCGGGCAGCAGGACCGACTGCGACATCGCGGCGCCGAACGGCTCGTGAAGGGATGCGGGAAGCGTCGTCGTGCCCGAGCCCGCACCCCTTCCGGCACCCCCCATCTCAGCGTTGACGCGCGCCGACATGAACGCGGCGATGCCGGCGCTGCCGAGCACGGCACCGACCTGGCGAGTGGTGTTGTAGAACCCGGATCCGGCTCCGGCCAACCGGGCGGGCAGATTGCGGGTTGCGGTGGCGCCCAGCGGGGCCCAGATGAAGGCCATGCCCACACCCATCGCGCCCAGCGGCACCATCAGCCGCCAGGTCGCGATGCCGGGGTTCATCTCGACCGACAACCACAGCAGCGAGATCGCCAGCACCGAGAATCCGAATCCGATGATCGGTCGCGGGTGGGAACGGTCCACCAGGCGGCCGACAAAGGGGGCCAGCACCCCGCTGAGGACGGCCATCGGGGCCGTGAGCAAGGCGGCCCGGGTCGGGGTCAAGCCGCCCACGGTTTGGGCGTAGAACATCACCGGCAGGATCATCGCGGTGGTGGCAAACGCGATCACCGCAATGCCGATGTTGGCGAGGCTGAAATCGCGGTCTCGGAACATCTCCAGCGGGATCAGTGGCTCGTTGGGGTTGACCGCCTGCCAGTAGACGAACGCCGCCAGAAATGCCCCGCCGCCGGCGATCATTGCCCAGATCCACGGCTGCCAGTGATAGGTCTGGCCTTCCTGCAGGCCGAACACGATTCCGAAAAGGCCGATGCCGGAGAGAACCACGCCGATCACGTCGAAGCGGTGGGGATGGGTGGGCAGGTCCGGAATCAGCCACACCGCGAGAACCAGACCGATGATCCCGATCGGCACATTGACGAAGAAGATCCACGACCACCCGAGGTGATCGACCAGGACCCCGCCGGCCAACGGGCCGACCAGGGTGGCCACGCCGGCGGTGGCACCCCATGCGCTCAGCGCCACGCCTCGCCGGTCCGCCGGAAAGATCCGAGTGATCGTCGACAGGGTCTGCGGGGTCAGCAGGGCCGCGCCGATGCCCTGCGCCACCCGGGCGGCGACCAGCATGCCGATCGAGTCGGCGAATCCGCACCACACCGATGCCGCGGTGAACACCGCCAGGCCGGCGATATAGAGGTTCTTCGGGCCGAACCGGTCGCCGAGTCGGCCGGCCAACAGCAGTGGCACCGCATAGGCCAGCAGGTAGGCACTGGTGGCCCACACGACGGTGTCGTAGTCGGTGATGTCCAGTGCGGCCATGATGGCGGGGTTGGCCACCGCGACGATGGTCGAGTCGACCAGGATCATGAAAAACCCGACCAGCATGGCCCATAGCGTGAGCCACGGGTTGGCGGGCCGGGGTTCGACGGGTGTCCCGGCCGCGGGCTGCTGCGGCTGGTCACGCCCCGTCGTCGCGGTCATAGATGACGATGCTGCCACGTGCCGCTGGCCGCGGGAGTGACGGTGATCACCATTGGGGATCGTGGGCAACCTGGCGTTCGTTAACCTTCACACGGGAACCTGAGAGGAAGGCGCGTCATGAGGCTTCGTCGCAAGCAGAGCGAGGATCCGTCGGCCGGGCCCACCGAGGCCACGATGTCCGC
>SYAB01000300.1 GCA_005787665.1 Actinomycetota bacterium | reverse complement strand
GTCCGGCACCCTGGCCCTTACCCCGGCGCAGCGCGAGTACCTGGACGGGTTGACCGCCGCCGGTGTGCGTCCCTCCAGTGAACTGCGGGCGCTCAGCATCGGCTCCTACGTCTGCCAGGCCCGTGCTGCCGGACAGAGCGACCAGGCGGTACGGGACTCCGTCGCACCCATGGTGCGCAGCGATGTCGCCGACGCGCATGCCGCGTCACCGCAGTCACCCGCGGCGCTGGACGCCGAGGCGGCCGTGGGCCGCTATATCGACCTCGCCACCCAGCGGCTTTGCTGATAGATGCCTCGAAGTTCACGGACGAACACCCGTCGCACGAATAACCGCCGCCGGCGACACCGACTCCTCGCGCTGATCGCCGCCGGCGCGGTCGCGGTCGTCGTCGCCCTGGCCGTCGCAATCATCGTGATCCTGCTGCGCCGGCCCGAGCCGTCGATCACGGCCATCCCGCCGACCGCGGTGCCGCCCACCAGTTCGCCGGTCAAGAAGCCGCGGCCGGCCTTCCAGGACGCCAGCTGCCCGGACGTCTCCATGATCGCGATCCCGGGTACTTGGGAGTCCTCGCCCACCGACGACCCGCTCAATCCGGGGCAGTTCCCGATAGCGCTGCTGCTCAACGTGACCCGGCCCATCCAGGAGCAGTTCGGCCGGGACCGCGTCGAGGTCTACACCGTGCCCTACACCGCCCAGTTCCACAATCCGCTCTCGGCGGACAAGCAGATGTCCTACAACGACAGCCGGGCCGAAGGCACTGCGGCGACGGTGCGGGCGATGACCGAGATCAACAACCGCTGCCCGCTGACCAGTTATGTGGTGGTCGGCTTCTCCCAGGGGGCGGTCATCGCGGGTGATCTGGCCAGCGACATCGGCAACGGACGCGGGCCGGTGGACGAGGACCTGGTGTTGGGGGTGACCCTGATCGCCGACGGCCGCCGCCAGCCCGGCGTCGGTCAGGAGGTCGGACCCAATCCGCCCGGGCAGGGCGCCGAGATCACGCTCAAGGAGGTTCCGACGCTCTCGGCGCTCGGGCTGACGATGAGCGGGGAACGCCCGGGCGGTTTCGGCGCTCTGAACAACCGGACCAACCAGATCTGCGCGGCCGGCGACCTCATCTGCGCGGCGCCGCAGTCGGCGTTCAACATCGCCAACCTCCCGAAGACGCTCGACGTGCTGACGGCGGGGGCGGGTCAGCCCATTCACGCGATGTACGCCACCCCGCAGTTCTGGAACGTCGAGGGACAGACCGCGACACTGTGGACCCTCAACTGGGCCCGCGGCCTCATCGAGAACGCCCCCACGCCACCGCACGGCTGATACGGCACGCTGGCGGCCCGAGATTTGGTGTTGGCCGATAGAAGGCCTAACATTAAGAAAAAAATAAGACCAAGAAAACGGCTGGATTCCGGCGCTATGCCAATCCTGCCGCCCCGACCGCGGTGACCTGGATGCTCTGTACGATCTGGGAGGCTCGGGTTACCACGGCCGCCCCACCGTGTTCTGACAGGAGAGTGGTATGCCGTTCCATAACCCCTTCATCAAGGACGGGCGGATCACCTTCCCCGAGGGTGCGAGTCTGGTCAAACACGTCGAACGCTGGGCCAAAGTCCGCGGCGACAAGCCGGCCTACCGTTTCCTGGACTTCTCCACCGAGCGGGACGGGGTCGCGCGTGTTCTGACCTGGGCCGACTTCGGTGCCCGCAACCGCGCCCTCGGCGCCCGACTTCAGCAGGTGACCCAACCCGGTGACCGGGTGGCGATCCTGTGCCCGCAGAACCTGGACTATCTCGTCGCCTTCTTCGGCACCCTGTACTCCGGCCGGATCGCCGTGCCGTTGTTCGACCCCTCCGAGCCCGGCCACGTCGGCCGCCTGCACGCGGTACTCGACGACTGCGCGCCGTCGGCGATCCTGACCACCACCGACGCTGCCGAAGGGGTGCGCAAGTTCTTCCGATCCCGGCCCGCCAAGGAGCGTCCACGGGTGATCGCCGTCGATGCGATCCCCGTCGAGGTGGGAGCCACGTGGGAACATGTCGACACGGTCAACGAGGACACCATCGCCTACCTCCAGTACACCTCCGGATCGACCCGGATCCCCACCGGCGTTCAGATCACGCATCAGAACCTGGCCACCAACGTCGTGCAGGTGATCGAAGCCCTCGAGGGCGAGGAGGCCGACCGGGGCGTCTCCTGGCTGCCGTTCTTCCACGATATGGGGCTGGTCACGGCACTGCTGCCGTCGCTGATCGGCCACTACTTCACCTTCATGACGCCGGCGGCGTTCGTCCGCCGGCCGATTCGCTGGATGCGGGAGATCGCCCGTCAGCCAGGTGACACCGGCGGCACCATCTCGGTGGCCCCGAACTTCGCCTTCGACCACGCGGCGGCCCGCGGCGTGCCCAAGGACGGCGAGGAACCGCTGGATTTGTCCAACGTCAAGGCCATCCTCAACGGCAGCGAGCCCATCTCGGCGGCCACCGTGGCGCGGTTCAACGCCGCGTTCGGCCCGTTCGGGTTCCCCGCCAAGGCGATCAAGCCGTCCTACGGTCTGGCGGAGGCGACGTTGTTCGTGTCCACCACGCCGTCCGACGACGAGCCGACGATCATCGCGGTGGATCGTGACGAACTGAACGCAGGCCGGTTCGTACCGGTACCCGAGGACTCCCCGAAGGCGGTCGCCCAGGCCGGGGCCGGCAAGGTCGGGGTGGGGGAGTGGGCGGCGATCGTCGACCCCGAGAGTGCCAGCGAGTTGCCTGACGGGCAGATCGGCGAGATCTGGATCAGCGGTAACAACATGGGTACCGGGTACTGGAACAAGCCCGAGAAGACGGTCGAGACCTTCCAGAACATCCTCAAGTCCCGCGCCACGCCCTCGCACGCCGAGGGTGCGGCCGACGATGCCACCTGGGTGCGCACCGGCGATCTGGGCGCCTACCACGACGCCGAGCTCTACATCACCGGTCGCACCAAGGACCTGGTGATCATCGACGGCCGCAACCACTATCCGCAGGATCTGGAGTACTCCGCCCAGGAGGCCTCCAAGGCGGTGCGCACCGGTTTCGCCGCGGCGTTCTCGGTGCCGGCCAACCAGCTGCCCGAGGAGGTGTTCACCGACGCCCACGCGGGCCTCAAACGCGACCCCAGTGACACCTCCGAGCAGTTGGTGATCGTCGCCGAGCGGGCGGCCGGAGCCCACAAGATGGATATCGGTCAGGTGGCCGACGCCATCCGGGCGGCCATCGCGGTCCGTCACGGAGTCACGGTGCGCGATGTGCTGTTGACCCCGGCCGGCGCGATTCCGCGCACCTCGAGCGGCAAGATCGGCCGGCGGGCATGCCGGACCGCCTACCTGGACGGCAGCCTGCGCTCCGGGAAGGTCGCCAACGACTTCCCCGACGAGGCCTGAGATGTCTGAATCGGATATCCCGGAGACCGCACGGGACCAGATCGTCATCGCGCCGGAGCATGAACTGAGCGCACCGCGCACCGACATATCTGTCCCGGAGATGCGCGCGTGGCTGCGCAACTGGGTGGCCAACGCCACCGGACAGCCGGCCGACTCCGTCGACGAGACGGTGCCGATGGTCGAGTTGGGACTGTCCTCACGCGACGCGGTGGCGATGGCCACCGATATCGAGGACATGACCGGGGTCACGCTGACCGCGACGGTGGCCTTCCGCCACCCCACCATCGAGGCACTCGCGACCGTCATCGTCGAGGGTGAGCCGGAGTCCGACGCCGACGCCGCCCTGGACTCCGAGGACTGGACGCGGACCCGGGATGTCGAGGAGATCGCGATCGTCGGCCTGGCGACCCGATTCCCCGGCGACATGAACACCCCCGCGCAGATGTGGCAGGCGTTGCTGGAGGGCCGCGACGCCATCACCGACCTACCGGAGGGCCGCTGGTCGGAGTTCATGGAGGAGCCGCGCCTGGCCGAGCGGATCCGCAAGGCCCGCACCCGCGGCGGGTATCTGAGCGATATCAAGGGTTTCGACTCCGAGTTCTTCGCGCTGTCGAAGATGGAAGCCGACAACATCGACCCGCAGCAGCGGATGGCCCTCGAACTCACCTGGGAGGCACTGGAATTCGCCCGAATTCCGGCCTCGAGCCTGCGTGGCCAGAACGTCGGGGTGTTCGTCGGCAGCTCGACGAATGACTACAGCTATCTGGCGATGATGGACCCGCGCACCGCGCACCCGTACGCCATCACCGGCACCGCCAGTTCGATCATCGCCAACCGGGTGTCCTACTTCTACGACTTCCGCGGTCCGTCGGTGGCGGTGGACACCGCCTGCTCGTCCTCGCTGGTCGCCGTGCATCAGGGCGTGTCCGCGCTGCGCGCCGGCGAGGCCGACGTGGTGATCGCCGGCGGCGTCAACGCGCTGGTCACCCCCGCAGTCACCCTCGGCTTCGACGAGGTCGGCGGGGTGCTCGCCCCGGACGGGCGGATCAAATCCTTTTCGGCCGACGCGGACGGCTATGCCCGCTCCGAAGGCGGCGGCATGCTGGTCCTCAAGCGGCTGTCCGACGCCCGGCGGGACGGCGACGAGATCCTCGCGGTCATCGCCGGCAGTGCGGTCAACCACGATGGTCGGTCCAACGGCATGCTGGCACCCAATCCCGACGCCCAGGCCGACGTGCTGCGCAAGGCCTACCGCGACGCCGGTGTCAACCCGCGAACCGTGGATTACATCGAGGCGCACGGCACCGGAACCATCCTCGGCGATCCGATCGAGGCTGACGCGCTGGGACGTGTGGTGGGCCGCGGCCGCAGCGCCGACCAGCCCGCCCTGCTCGGCGCCGTCAAGTCCAATGTCGGCCACCTCGAGTCCGCCGCCGGCGCCGCCAGCCTGGCCAAAGTGGCATTGGCGTTGCGCAACAACACGATTCCACCCTCGATCAACTATGCGGGGCCCAACCCGTACATCGACTTCGACGGGGTGCACCTCAAAGTCGCCGACACCGCGACCGATTGGCCGCGTTACAGCGGCCATGCCATCGCCGGGGTGTCCGGGTTCGGCTTCGGCGGCGCGAACGCCCACCTGGTGCTGCGCGAGGTCCTGCCCGAGGACCTCGTCGAGCCCGATCCCGAACCCGAGGCCGCCGGCGCGCAGGCGGATGCCCCCGCCGCCGACGCCGTCTACGTCGGCGGCGTCCGGATGGACGAGTACGGCGAATTCATCGACGAGGATGACGATGTCCAGTATCGCGACGTCACCGTGCACGTCTCCGACGCTGAGCCCGAACTTCCCCCGCTGACCGAGGAGGCCCTGCGCCTGCTGGACGTCGCTCGCGAGGAATTGGCCGCCGGGCAGGCCGCAGATCCGATCAAAGCCGTTGTGCCGCTGGCCGTGTCGGGGTTCCTGACCTCGCGTAAGCGGGTAGCGGCAGCCGAGTTGGCCGACTGGATCGACAGTCCGGCCGGCAGGGCCGCGTCGCTGGAGTCGATCGGCCGGTCGTTGTCCCGCCGCAATCACGGGCGCTCCCGCGCCGTGGTGATGGCCCACGACCACGACGAGGCCGTCAAGGGCCTGCGCGCGATCGCCGACGGCAAGCAGACCCCGATGGTCTACAGCGCCGACGGCCCGGTGACCAACGGCCCGGTGTGGGTGCTGGCCGGCTTCGGTGCCCAGCATCGCAAGATGGGCAAGAGCCTCTATCTCCGTGACGAGGTCTTCGCCGAGTGGATCAACACGGTCGACAGCCTGATTCAGGACGAGCGTGGCTACTCGATCCTGGAGATGATTCTCGATGACTCGATCGACTACACCGATGAGACCTGCGAGTATCCGATCGAGGTCGTGCAACTGGTCATCTTCGCCATCCAGATCGCCCTCGGCGAGCTGCTGAAGCACCACGGTGCACACCCCGCCGCGGTAGTGGGCCAGTCCCTGGGTGAGGCTGCCGCGGCCTACTTCGCCGGCGGTCTGTCCCTGGCCGATGCCACCCGAACCATCTGTGCCCGTTCGCATCTGATGGGCGAGGGTGAGGCGATGCTGTTCGGCGAGTACATCCGGCTGATGGCACTCGTTGAGTACTCCGCCGAGGAGATCGCCTCGGTGTTCTCCGACTTCCCCGATCTGGAGGTGTGCGTCTACGCGGCCCCCACCCAGACCGTGATCGGGGGTCCGCCGGCTCAGGTCGACGCGATCATCGAGCGGTGTGAGGCGGAGGGCCGCTTCGCCCGCAAGTTCGCGACCAAGGGCGCCAGCCACACCACCCAGATGGATCCGCTGCTCGGGGAGTTGGCGGCGGAGTTGCAGGGCATCGCCCCGCATCCGGTGAAGATCGGCTACTTCTCCACCGTGCACGAGGGTGCCTACATCCGTCCCGGCGAGGTCATCCACGAGGTGGACTACTGGAAGAAGGGCCTGCGGAACAGCGTCTACTTCACCCAGGGAGTCCGCAACGCCGTGGACAACGGGCACACCACGTTCCTCGAGCTTGCTCCCAATCCGGTGGCGCTCATGCAGGTCGGGTTGACCACGGCCGCCGCGGGTCTGCACGACGGGCAGCTGATCCCCACCCTCGCCCGCAAGCAGGACGAGGTCGAGTCGGTGCTCGCCGCCATGGCGCAGCTCTACGTCCACGGCCACGACCTCGATTTCCGCACGCTGTTCTCCGCGGGGGATTACGCCGACATCCCGCCGACTCGCTTCAAGCGCAAGGAGCACTGGCTCAACGCGCATTTCTCCGCCGACGGTTCGGCGCTCATCCCGGGCACCCACGTGGCGATGCCGGACGGCCGACACGTCTGGGAGTACGCCGGCGGAGGTCAGACCGACTTGGCCGCGCTGGTGAAAGCCGCTGCAGTACAGGTTCTTCCGGATGCGACGCTGACAGCTTCCGAGCAGCGGGCGGTACCCGGCGAGGGCGCCCGGCTGGTCACCACCCTGACCCGGCACCCCGGCGGCGCCTCGGTCCAGGTGCATGCCCGGATCGAGGAGTCCTTCACGTTGGTGTACGACGCCATCGTGAGCCGCGCGGGCGCACCGTCGGCGCTGCCGGCGGCGGTGGCGACCGGTGTCGCGGTCGCCGCACCGGTCGCTGCAGAGCCCGAAGGAGAACCCGGGCAACCCGACGCCGAGATTCTGCACGACAACCTCACCGCCGGCGCCGGCGTCGGCGCCGCCCTGGGCAAGTGGTCGCCGGATTCCGGTGAGACGGTCCATGACCGGTTGTCCACCATCGTCGGCAGTGCCATGGGGTACGAGCCCGAGGATCTGCCGTGGGAGGTCCCACTGATCGAGCTGGGATTGGACTCCCTGATGGCGGTGCGGATCAAGAACCGCGTGGAGTACGACTTCGACCTGCCCCCGATTCAGCTGACCGCGGTCCGCGACGCCAACCTTTACGCCGTCGAGAAGCTCATCGAGTACGCGATCGAGCACCGCGACGAGGTCTCCGAGCTCGCCGAGCACCAGAAGGGCATGACGGCCGAGGAGATCGCTGCCGAGCAGGCCAAGCTGGCGGCCGGGGAGATTCCCGCGGAGCTGGCGGAGAAGCTGGCCGCCAAACACCCGGAGACGGGTCCGGCGATCCCCCCGCCGCCGACCAACCCGGCGGGCCCGGACGCCCCGGCACTGAACGCCCCGGCCGCGGCTGCCGCGAAGGTGCTCACCCAGCAGGCCGTCGTCGATGCTCTCGGTACCGATGTTCCCCCGCGCGAGGCGTCGGAACGGGTCACCTTCGCGACCTGGGCGATCGTTACCGGAAAGTCGCCCGGCGGCATTTTCAACGAGCTGCCGGCGATCGACGACGACACGGCGGACAAGATCGCGTCCCGTCTCTCCGAGCGGTGCGAGGGCACGATCACCGCCGAGCAGGTCCGCGCGGCGGCCACCATCGAGGAGCTCGCCACCGTGGTGCGCGAGTACCTGGAAGCGGGCGAACTCGAGGGTTTCGTCCGGACCCTGCGGGCGCGACCGGAGGGATCCGACCGGGTTCCGGTGTTCGTCTTCCACCCGGCGGGCGGTTCGACGGTGGTGTACGAGCCGTTGCTCAAGCGACTGCCCGCCGACACCCCGATGTACGGGTTCGAACGGGTCGACGGCTCGATCGAGGAACGCGCCGCCGAATACCTGCCCAAGTTGCGCGAGTTGGGCGGCAATGGACCCTTCATCCTGGTCGGCTGGTCGTTGGGCGGGGTGCTGGCCTACGCGTGCGCCATCGGGCTCGCCAAGGCCGGTGCCGACGTGCCCTTCGTCGGCCTGATCGACACGGTGCGCGCCGGCGAGGAGATTCCGCAGACCACCGAGGAGATCCGGGCCCGCTGGGACCGCTACGCGCTGTTCGCCCAGCGCACCTTCAATGTGGAGATCCCCGCGATCCCGTACGAGGAACTCGAGGTTCTCGACGACGCCGGTCAGGTCGCTTTCGTGCTCAACGCGGTCAAGGACAGCGGAGTCGACATCCCCGGCGGCATCATCGAGCACCAGCGCACGTCCTATTTGGACAACCGCGCCATCGACACCGCGCGGATCGAGCCGTACGACGGGCATGTGACGCTCTACATGGCCGATCGCTATCACGATGACGCCATCATGTTCGAGCCCCGCTACGGTATCCGCCAGCCCGACGGCGGCTGGGGTGAATTCGTCGCCGACCTCGAGGTGGTGCCGATCGGGGGCGAGCACATCCAGGCCATCGACGAGCCGTACATTGCCAAGGTGGGTGCCCACCTGAGTGCGGCCATCGACCGGATCCAGGCCCACAACGATCAGGCGGAGCAGGAGACGTAGTGACCAACAGGACCACCGCCGAGCTGCTGGCCGAACTGCGTGAGAAGCTCCAGCTCGCCGCCGAGCCCGGCGGCGAGGCGGCGGCCGCCAAGCGCGACAAGCGCGGCATCCCGAGCGCGCGGGCCCGGATCCACGAGCTGCTCGACCCGGGTAGTTTCCTGGAGGTCGGGGCACTGGCCCGCACTCCCGGCGACCCGAACGCGCTCTACGGTGACGGCGTCGTCACCGGGCACGGCACCATCAACGGGCGGCCGGTCGGCGTCTTCTCCCATGATCAGACCGTTTTCGGTGGTTCGGTCGGAGAGATGTTCGGCCGTAAGGTGGCCAAGCTGATGGAGTGGGTGGCCATGGTCGGCTGCCCGATCATCGGCATCAACGACTCCGGCGGCGCCCGTATCCAGGACGCGGTCACCTCGCTGGCCTGGTACGCCGAACTCGGACGTCGCCATGAACTGCTGTCCGGCGTGGTCCCGCAGATCTCGATCATCCTGGGCAAGTGCGCCGGTGGCGCGGTCTACTCGCCGATCCAGACCGATCTGGTGGTCGCGGTCCGCGACCAGGGCTACATGTTCGTCACCGGTCCCGACGTCATCAAGGACGTCACCGGCGAGGAGGTCAGCCTCGACGAACTCGGCGGCGCGGACTATCAGGCCCGATACGGCAATATCCACCAGGTGGTCGACTCCGAGAAGGCGGCCTTCGCCTACGTCCGGGATTTCCTGGAGTTCCTGCCGCCCAACACCTTTGATGACGCGCCGGTGATCAATCCGGGGCTCGAGCCGGAGATCACGCCGCACGATCTCGAACTCGACGGAATCGTGCCCGATGCCGACAACATGGCCTATGACATGCACGAGATCCTGATCCGGATCTTCGACGACGGAGACTTCCTCGACGTCGCCGCCCAGGCCGGGCAGGCCATCATCACCGGCTTCGCCCGCGTTGACGGCCGACCGGTCGGGGTGGTCGCCAATCAGCCGATGCACATGTCCGGTGCCATCGACAACGAGGCCTCCGACAAGGCCGCCCGCTTCGTGCGGTTCTGCGACTCGTTCAACACTCCGTTGGTGTTCGTCGTGGACACCCCGGGATTCCTTCCCGGCGTCGAGCAGGAGAAGAACGGAATCATCAAGCGCGGCGGGCGTTTTCTGTACGCCGTGGTGGAAGCCGACGTCCCGAAGGTGACGTTGACCATCCGCAAGTCCTATGGCGGGGCGTATGCGGTGATGGGATCCAAGCAGCTCACCGCCGACCTCAACTTCGCCTGGCCCACCGCGCGGATCGCGGTGATCGGGGCGGAGGGCGCGGCCCAGCTCCTGGTGAAACGATTCCCCGATCCCACCGCACCGGAGGTGCAGAAGATCCGCGCGGACTTCATCGAGGGTTACAACCTGAACATGGCGATTCCCTACATCGCCGCCGAGCGGGGGTTCATCGACGCGGTCATCGAGCCGCATCAGACCCGTCTGATGCTGCGCCGGTCGATGAGACTGTTGCGGGACAAGCAGATTCAGCGCGCACAGCGCAAGCACGGCCTGATTCCGATCTAAACCATGAACAGCCCGGAGCGTCGGCTCTACATCTTCCCGCACACCGGCGGATCGGCGGATTTCTACGTGCCCTTCGCCAAGGCGTTCGCCGGGGGCACCGCGTGTGTCGCGGTCCAGTACCCCGGTAGGAAGGCCGGCCGGGACCTCTCGCAGTACACCAGCATTCCCGACCTCGCCGACCGGCTCAGCACCATGCTCAAACCGGCCGAACCGCAACCGGGCCGGGTGGCGTTCTTCGGGCACAGCATGGGTGCCCTGCTGGCCTTCGAGATGGCACTCCGTTTCGAGCGGGCGGGTAACCCGATCGCGGCGTTGTTCGTGTCGGCCAGCGCTGCCCCCGGGTTCATGCGTCAACGGGCCGATCTGATGGGGTCGGACCTCCAATTGCTCACGATGGTCAGCGATGTCACCGGCGCCAACCCGGAGTTCCTCAACAACGACCAGTTCGCCGCCACCCTGCTGCCGACCTTGCGCGGGCTGAAGGCGATCGCGTCCTACGAGTGCCCGCCGGAGGCTACCGTCTCCTGCCCGATTCACGCCTTGATGGCCGATGACGACGAGTTGGCGACCACCGATCTGATGACGCCCTGGGAGCAGCGCACCACCGCGCAGTTCGACCTCACGGAGTTCCCGGGCGATCACTTCTACATCAACACCAACCTGCCGCAGCTGTCCCAGTGGGTTCAGGAGCGGATCGTCTAGCGAGCCCCGGCGAGTTCGCTGGTCGACCACACCCGGGCGGATCGGCAAATGCCGCGCCCGCTCACCGGTGGCAAATGTGGTGACGAACACCCAGCTGGGCGTCTTGTGAGCAAATTCACTATGGCGGGCAAAAGGGCTGTTCAGACCCTCGCTCGACGTTGCTGACCTGGCCGCACGGGGTACCGGCTGGTATGCTAGGGGACGACGCACGCTCAGGCCAGGAGGGTTTTCGCCGCCCCCCGGTCAGTCTTCTCGACAAGCCTGTCACGCGTGTGCGCCCGACAAGTTCGGGCCCAGTGACTCAGGTGGGGAGTCCCGCCGGAGCTGACAGAGACAACGCGAAGAGGCCATCCATGCTGCACACCGACATGACCCTGCCTGCCCTGCTGCGCCACCAGGCGAGCACCCAGGGCGACGCCCTGGCCTTCACCTTCGCCGACGGAGAGGTGCTCGGGGCCGGCCACCCGGAAACCCTGACCTGGCACCAGCTGTACCGGCGGGTGCTCACGCTGGCCGAGGAATTGCGCCGAACCGCCGTCAAGGGGGACCGCGCGGCGATCCTGGCGCCGCAGGGACTCGATTACATCGTGGCGTTCTACGCGTCGCTGCAGGCCGGCCTGATCGCGGTGCCGCTGTCGGTGCCGATGTTCGGCGTCCACGACCAGCGGGTCGAGTCCGCGCTGGCCGACAGCGCACCTTCGGTGCTGCTGACCACCTCCGCGGCGGTGGCCGATGTCAACAAGTACGCCACCCCGCACGGCGGGCGGCCGGCCCCGGTCGTCATCGAGGTCGACATCATCGACGTCGACGCGACCCGTGAACTCGACGAGACCGACGATTCCCGCCACGGCCCCGCCTATTTGCAGTACACCTCGGGGTCGACCCGCACCGCGGCCGGCGTGATCGTCTCGCACCGCAACGTGACCAGCAATATCGAGGCTGCCGCGGCCGACTACTTCAGTGAGTTCGGCGGCACGCTTCCCGCCGAGACCTCGATGGTGTCCTGGCTGCCCTTCTTCCACGATATGGGTCTCATCATCGGGGTCTGTGCGCCCGTGGTGACCGGCTGCGACGCGGTGCTGACCAGCCCGCTGGCGTTCCTGGCCAAGCCGGCCAGCTGGATGCAGCTGATGGCGAAGAACCCGCTGTGCTTCTCGGCCGCCCCCAACTTCGCCTTCGAGCTCGCGGCACGCCGCACCTCCGACGCCGATCTGGCGGGCCTGGACCTGAGCCGGGTGCACGGCATTCTCAGCGGTGCCGAACGGGTTCACCACGGCACCGTCACCCGGTTCATCGACCGTTTCGCCAGGTTCGGGCTCACCGAGAAGGTGATCCGGCCGTCGTTCGGCCTGGCCGAGGCAACCCTGTTCGTCGTGGCGTCGCCGATCTCCGACACCGTCGCCACCGCCCGATTCGACCTCGATCAGCTCGCCGCGGGCATCGCCCAACGCTGCGCGGCCGAGGAGGCCGGCGGAACCGAACTGGTCAGCTACGGGCCGCCGCAGGCCTACGAGGTTCGTATCGTCGACCCGGAGACCGGCATCGAGAAGCCGGCCGGTTCCATCGGCGAGATCTGGACGCGCGGGGACAATGTCGCGTTGGGGTACTGGCGCAAGCCCGAGCAGACCACCCGGGTGTTCCGGGCCAGGATCAACAACCCGTCGCCGGGCACCCCGGCCGGACCCTGGCTGCGTACCGGTGATCTCGGCGCGATCTCCGACGGCGAGCTGTTCATCATGGGCCGGCTCAAGGACCTGTTGATCGTCGACGGCCGTAACCATTACCCGGAGGACATCGAAGCCACCATCCGCGAGATCACAGGTGGCCGGGTCGCCGCGATCGCCGTCGAGGACGAGGCGTCGGAGAACCTGGTGGCCATCGTCGAGGTGAAGCCCGCCCCGCAGAAGGACCCGGGACTGGACGAGGTCAAGCACGAGGTTGCCGACGCGGTCTGGAAACTGCACAATCTTCGCGTCGACGACCTGGTTCTGGTATCACCCGGCTCCATCCCGATCACGACCAGCGGCAAGATCCGCCGCTCGTCGTGCGGGCAGCTCTACCGCCAGGGCGAATTCCAGCGCATGGACATCGCGGTATGACCTCAGCCGGCGACGAGGAGGCCGACCTTCGCCACTGGCTGGTCGATTACCTGGTCACCAACGTCGGGTGCAGCCCCGACAAGATCCACGTCGACCTGCCGTTCAACGAACTCGGTGTCGGATCACGCGAGGGCGTGGTGCTGGCCGGTGAGCTGACCGAACTGCTGGGTCACCATGTCTCGCCGGTCGACATCTGGCAGAACCCGACGGTGGCCGGTTTGGCGCACGCGCTCGTCCACCCCGATGCCGAGCCGAGCCGCCCCGCCGAGGGCGGTGCCGCCGCCCCGGACGAACCGATCGCCATCATCGGGCTGGGCTGCCGGATGCCCGGGGATCTCAACGGCCCCGAGGCGCTGTGGGACTTCCTGGCGGAGCGCCGCTCGGCGGTCACCACCGTGCCCGACGACCGCTGGGGACCGTTCGACGACGGCTCCGCCGCGACCGCCCGGGCGCTGGCGGGGACCACGAAGTGGGGTTCGTTCCTCGCCGATGTCGCCGGATTCGACGCCGACTACTTCGGCATCGCCCCGATCGAGGCCGACTACATCGATCCCCAGCAGCGTCTGATGCTCGAAGTCACCGTCGAGGCACTCGAGCACGCCGGGATTCCGGCTGAGTCGCTGCAACGCTCACAGACCGGGGTGTTCGTCGGATCGTGTGTCAGCGAGTACGGCGTGCTGGCCTCCCGCGACATCAGTGGCATCGAGGCGTGGACGGGTACCGGGGCCGCGCTGAGCATCATCGCCAACCGGCTGTCATATTTCCTGGACCTCCGCGGTCCGTCGTTGACCATCGACACCGCCTGCTCCTCGTCGCTGGTGGCGGTGCACCTGGCCTGCCAGAGTCTGCGCAGCGGCGAATCGGAACTGGCTATCGCCGGCGGGGTCAACCTGCTGCTCTCGCCGGTGGTGACGCGCAGCTTCGACCAGGCCGAAGCGATGTCCCCGACGGGCGCCTGTCATGCGTTCGACGCCGCGGCGGACGGTTTCGTCCGGGGAGAGGGCTGTGGGGTGGCCGTTCTCAAACGGCTCTCCGACGCGGTCCGTGACGGTAACCGGATCCTCGCCGTGGTGCGGGGCTCGGCCGTCAACTCCGACGGGCGGTCAAACGGGCTGATGGCGCCCAACCCGGCGGCGCAGGCGGCGGTACTGCGGGCGGCGTGTGCCGATGCCGGCGTGGAACCGGCCGCGATCGACTACGTGGAGAGTCACGGGACCGGAACCCTGCTGGGCGATCCGATCGAGGCCCGGGCACTGGGGGCGGTGTACGGGCGGGGACGCCAACCCGACGCCCCGTTGCTGGTCGGCGCCGCCAAGACCAACCTGGGGCACCTTGAGGCCGCCGCCGGCATCGCGGGTCTGATCAAAGCCACGCTGGCGATCCAGCGTGGCGAGATCCCACCCAATCAGCACTTCGACAACCCCAACCCGCACATCCCGTTCGACGAGTTGCGTCTGAAGGTGGTCGACCGTGCGGTGGACTGGCCTGCGACCGGACGGCCACGGCTGGCCGGGGTTTCGGCGTTCGGCTTCGGTGGCACCAACGCGCACGTGATCCTCGGACAGTCGCCGCAGGCACCGCACCGCCTGCCGGTGGCTCCGCCACCGGTGACGACCCTGGTGGTCAGCGGCAAGAGCCCGGAGCGCCTCGCGGCGACGGCCGGGATGCTGGCCGATTGGATGACCGGCGCGGGGTCGGGCGTTGCGCTGGCCGATGTCGCTCACACCCTCAACCACCATCGCACCCACCAGGCGAGCTTTGCCACCGTGTGTGCCGCCGACCGCGCCGAGGCGGTGGCCGGGCTGCGCGCGCTGGCAGCCGGCGAGATTGCCGACGGGGTGGTCGGCCCGCATCCGGGCGCGTGCGGGCCGGGTGTGGTGTTCGTCTACTCGGGACAGGGTTCCCAGTGGGCCGGTATGGGCCGGCGGCTACTCGCCGACGAGCCGGCGTTCGAGGCCGCCGTCGCGGCATTGGAGGACGACTTCGTCGCCGAGGTCGGGTTCTCGCTGCGCGAGGTGCTGGAGAGCGGACGCGAGGTGACCGGTGTCGAGCAGATTCAGCCGGTGCTGGTCGGGACGCAGTTGGCCCTGACCGCCTTGTGGCGCTCCTATCGGGTGGAACCGGATGCGGTGATCGGCCATTCGATGGGTGAGGTGACCGCGGCCGTGGTGGCCGGGGCGCTGACGCCGGCCGAGGGCTTCCGGGTGATCGCCACCCGCTCCCGGCTGATGTCGCGCCTCTCGGCCAGCGGAGCGATCGCCTTGCTCGAACTCGATCCGTCGGCCACCGAAGCGCTGATCGCCGATTTCCCCGAGGTGACGGTCGCCGTTTACGCATCGCCGCGCCAGACCGTGGTTGCCGGCCCGACCGCCGCCGTCGACGCGGTCGTCGAACGGGCGACCGCGCAGAACACCTTCGCCCGCAGGGTGAACGTCGACGTGGCCTCCCACCACGCGATGATGGACCCGGTCCTTGCCGAACTCAACGATGCGCTGGCCGATCTGGTCCCCGGATTTCCCGTCATCCCCGTGATCTCCACCGTCGAAAACGCCGGCGAGGCACCGCAATTCGACGCCGCACACTGGGTGGCCAACCTGCGCAACCCGGTCCGATTCAGCGACGCGGTCGCCGCCGCCGGTGCCGACCATTGCACCTTCATCGAGGTCAGCCCACACCCGCTGCTCACCAAGGCCATCTCCGACACCCTCGAGGACCCGGTGCTCGGCAACGCCCATCACCACAGCATCGGCACCCTGGTTCGCGACGCCTATGACACCGTCGCCTTCCACACCTGTCTCAACGCGACGTTCACTGCCGGGCCGCCGGTCGGTGACCACCCCGCCGAACCGCACCCGGCGCTTCCGGCCACGCCCTGGCGGCACACCCGGCATTGGCTGGATTTCGCCCCCGGCACCGGCTTCGGGGCGCTCTGCAGCGGTCCGCGAGCGCGGGTCGCCGAGTATGGGGGAGTCCCTTCGGACTGGCTCTACGAGCCCGTCTGGCCGACCCGCCCGCTGGACGCGACGCAGGCCGACGGCGGCACCTGGCAGGTGCTCGGTGACCCCGCACTGGCCGCCGCACTCGGCGATGATGGCACCGCGAACGCCCAGCACGTCCTGTACGCGCCGCCTGTGCCGGATTCGCCGATCGACCTCGCTGCGGCATACCGGCTGTTCAACGAGGCCCGCGGCGTCGCGACCGAGTTGGCCGCCCGGCCCGCACCGCCCACGCTGTATTTCCTGACCCGCAATGCCCAGCCGGTGACCGACGGCGACCGGGCCAATCCCGTGCACGCGGTGCTCTGGGGACTCGGGCGCACCCTGGCACTCGAGCACCCGGAGATCTGGGGCGGCGTCATCGACGTCGACGAGTCGATGCCGGCGGTGCTGGCCGCCCGTCTTGTTCGCGCCGAAGCGCAGTCCGGCGACGGGGAGGACCAGGTCGTGTACCGCGCCGGTCGCCGGCACGTACCGCGTCTGCAACCCACGAGCCCCTCGGCTGCGGCCGACGTGGACAGTGGGACAAGCCACCTCGTCATCGGGGCTACCGGTCATATCGGGCCCTCCCTGATCGCCCAGCTTGCCGCCATGGGCGCCGGCACGATCGTCGCGGTGTCGCGCAACCCCGGGGAGAAGTTGACGGAGCTCAGGCAAAGGCTGGCCGAGACCGGCACCCGGCTCGTCGAGGTCGCCGCGGATGTCACCGACCCGGAGGCGATGGCCGCGCTCTTCGACCGGTTCGGCTCCGATCTGCCGGCCCTCGAGGGGATCTACCTGGCCGCCTTCGCCGGCGGCCCGGTGACCCTGTCCGAGATGACCGATGCCGACGTCATCACCATGTTCGCTCCGAAACTGGACGCCCTCGACGTGCTGCACGAACTGTCGATGACGACCGATGTCCGCCATTTCGTGCTGTTCTCGTCGATATCCGGTCTGCTCGGGTCACGCTGGCTGGCCCACTACACGGCCACCAGCAACTTTCTCGACACTTTCGCCTACGCACGGCGCACCCTGGGCCTACCGGCCACGGTGGTCAACTGGGGTCTGTGGAAGTCGCTGTCGGACATGCAGACCGACGCCGGGGAGGTGATGGCCAACGCCGGACTCCGGCCGATGCCCGACGAGGTGGCCATCCGGGCCTTGCCACTGGTGATGGGACCCGACGCACCCGCCCGGACCACGGTGGTGGACGCGGACTGGCCGCTGCTGGCAGCGGCCTATCGGACCCGCGGAGCGGTGCGGATCCTCGATGACGTTCTGGCGCTGGAGGATTCCGGTGCAGAGACGGCCGGCGAGAGTGAGTTCGCCAAGCAGCTCCGGGAGTGCCCGCCTGATGGTCGCCGCGCCTTGCTGGCCGATCACCTCGGCGCGCAGGCGGCGGCTGTCATCGGATTTCCCGCCGACCAGGTGCTCGATGTCGATGCGGGCTTCTTCCAGCTCGGCATGGATTCGCTGATGAGCGTCACCCTCCAGCGCCGTCTCAGCGCCAGCCTCGGCATTGCGCTGCCGGCGGCGCTGATCTTCGAGTATCCGAGCATCTCAACGCTCACTGAAGCCCTGTGCGAGCGCATGGGTTACCCCGCCGCGGAGGAGGTGTCGGGCCAGGCCCGCTCCGGCCTCGGCGCACGCGCCCAGCAGCGCGCCCGGGCCCGCCAGGGTGCTGCGGTGAGTAAACGGAAAGGACGTACGGTGTGAGTACCGTCGAGTCGAACGAGTTGCCCCCCAACGCGATTGCGGTCATCGGTATGGCCGGCAGGTTTCCCGGAGCGAACTCGGTGACGGCGTTCTGGGAGAACCTGTGCCGGGGTGAGGAATCCATCCGCACCCTGTCCGAGGAGGAACTGACCGCCGCCGGGGTCAGCGCCGAGACGTTGGCCGACCCGGCCTACGTCCGGCGTGCGGCGGTGCTCGACGGCATCGACGAGTTCGACGCCGACTACTTCGGGATGGCGCCCTACACCGCCCGGATGATGGACCCCCAGCAACGGCTGTTCCTGCAGACCGCCTGGCACGCGCTGGAGGACTCGGGCTACGACCCCGCCGGCTACGACGGGGCGATCGGGGTGTTCGCCAGCAGCACCTCCAGCGGTTATCTCCTGGACAACCTGATGTCGCATCGCGACATCAGGTCGCTGGTCGGCGAGGGCATCACCGTCGAGATGTTCAACCTGGTCCTGCTCAACGACAAGGACTACCTCGCGACGCGGGTGTCGCACGAGTTGAATCTGCGCGGCCCGAGCCTGTCGGTGCAGACCGCCTGCTCCTCATCGCTGGTCGCGGTACACCTGGCCTGCCAGAGCCTGCTGTCCGGCGAATGCGATATGGCCCTGGCCGGCGCTTCGGCGATCCGGATTCCGCATCGCGTCGGCTACACCTACGAGCCCGGTGCGATGGTGTCGCCCTCGGGACACTGCCGGCCGTTCGACGCCGGTTCCGACGGCACGATCTTCGGCAGTGGCGTTGCGGCACTGATCCTCAAGCCGTTGGCGGCCGCACTCGAGGACGGCGACCGCATCCATGCCGTCATCCGCGGGTCGGCCATCAACAACGACGGCGCGAAGAAGATGACCTACGCCGCTCCGGCGGTCGCCGGCCAGGCCGAGGTGATCGCCGAAGCGCACGCCGTCGCCGAGGTCGACTCCTCGACAATCGGATTCGTCGAGACCCACGGCACCGGCACGCCACTGGGCGATCCCATCGAGATCGAGGCCCTGCGGCAGGCGTTCGAGGTCTCCGATCTCCCGCGGTCGGGTCCCTGTGTGTTGGGTTCGGTGAAGTCCAACATCGGCCACCTCGACGCGGCGTCGGGGGTTGCCGGCCTGGTCAAGACGATTCTGTGCCTGAAGAACAAGGCGATTCCCCCGACGGTGCACTACACCGAACCCAACTCCGAGTTACACCTGCAGAACACCCCGTTCGTGGTGTCCAACGCCTACACGCCGTGGGACAGCGACGGGCCGCGCCGCGCCGGTGTGAGTTCCTTCGGCGTCGGCGGCACCAACGTGCACGGCGTCGTCGAGGAGGCCCCGCCCAGCCTTCCCGCCGCGGTGGCGCCCGGCGGTCCACAGGTGCTCCTGCTGTCGGCTCGCACCGCTGATTCCGTCAACGACGCGAAAGCCGCTCTGGCCGAGGAACTGTCGCGCAACGAGGACCTGGCACTGGCGGATGTCGCCTGCACCCTTGCCGGTCGGCCGATACACGAGGTGCGGATGGCGGCCGTCGTCGCCGATCTCCCCGACGCCTGCGCGGTGCTGACCGCCGCGGAGCACGACAACGTCTCGATCGCGACCTGCCCGCCCGGTGTCGCCGCCGGTGCACACCGGACCGCCTTTCTGTTTCCGGGGCAGGGTGCCCAGCACGTCGGCATGGCCCGCGGCCTGTACGAGACCGAGCCGGTGTTCGCGGAGGTCTTCGACCGCTGCGCCGCCGGATTCCGCGCAGAACTCGGTGTCGATCTGAAGACGGAAGTCTTCGAGGGCACCGGCCTCGAGCCGACGGATCTGGCCCAGCCTGCCCTGTTCGCCGTCGAGTACGCGCTCGCGCAACTGGTGATGTCCTACGGGGTCAGCCCCGCCGCGCTGGCCGGGCACAGTATCGGCGAACTGGTGGCTGCGACGGTGGCCGGAATCTTCGACCTCGACACCGCGATCCGGGTCGTCTCGATGCGGGCCCGTCTCATGCACGCGGCGCCGGCCGGTGCCATGGTGGCCGTCGCCGCGAGTCCCGACGATATCGCCGCCCACCTGACCGGTGACGTCGATCTGGCCGCGGTCAACGAGTTCGGCAGCTGCGTGGTGGCCGGACCCGAACCGGCCATCCGCGATGTCACCAACCGGCTTGCCGCCGAGGGCATCCTGGCCCGCCGGGTGCGAACCTCCCACGGTTTCCATTCGCAGTCGATGGACTCGGTGCTCGCCCCGTTCTCCGAGTACCTGTCGACGCTGACGCTGCACGCGCCCCGAATCCCGATGCTGTCCAACGTGACCGGCACCTGGATGACCGACGAGGAAGCCACCGATCCGGGCCGATGGGCCCGGCACATCCGCTCGACGGTGCGCTTCGCCGACGAACTCCAGACCCTGCTCGGTGACGCCCACCGGGTGCTCGTCGAGGTGGGGCCCGGCGGGAGCCTGACCGGTTCTGCGGTCCGGATGCCCGCGTGGGCGGAGACCCACCGCGCCGTGCGCCTGATGCGCCACCCGCTGCAGAGCCGCGCCGACCGCGACGCCTTCCTGCTCGCCCTCGGCCAGATGTGGTGCGCGGGAGTGGAGGTGGACTGGACGCCGTTGTACGGAGACCAGGCCCGCCGCGTCACCCTCCCGGGGTATTCCTTTGCCCGCCAGCGGTACTGGATCGAGCCCGACCATTCCGCCGTCCGGCGGCCGGCGGGATCCGGACCGGACGGTGCGGGTGCCGCCGGGGCCGATCAGGTCGGTGCCTCCGCGGGCGGCCCGGCGGACGCCCGAGCACAGATGCGCGGCACCCTGCAGCGGATCTGGTCGCAGTGCCTGGGCGTGGAGTCGGTGGCGCCCGGTGACAACTTCTTCGAGATCGGTGGGGACTCGCTGGTGGCGATCGGCGTCGCGATGACGGCGTCGCACCAGGGCGTGGAACTGACCCCACAGGACCTCTACGACCACAGCAGCTTGACCGCTCTGGCCGACACCCTCGTCGCGCGTCAGGCGGCGGGCGGGCTGGGAAGCCAGGACGCCGAGGATCTCAATCCGCAACTGCCGCCCAATATCCTGCGGTTCCTCGACGCGGGCCTGGCTGAGCCGGGCCGCTGGCGGGTGCCGATGGTGCTGCGTATCGATGAGCGGGTCAGCCGCGAGGACATCCTGGCTGTGCTGTCCGCGCTGGTCGGACATCACGACGCATTGCGGATGAGGGTCGTCAACCGGTCCGGGGTGTGGGACCAGGAGATCGCCGACACGGTGGAGATCACCGATCTGAGCGAGCGGGCGCTGCCCGCCGGTGCGGCCCCCGGTACCGAGGCCGAGCGAGACGCACTGTCCGACCTCGTCGCCGACACGGTGGCGGGACAGGACCTGACCGGTTGGCCGTTGACGGCGACCCACGTCCTCGACGCGCAGGGCGCCCCGCGATTCCTGGTGATCACGCTGCACGGGGTGCTCGACGACCCCACCTCGCGTGAGGTGCTCGTGACCGATCTGCTGAGCGCCTTCGGTCAGCGACTCGAGGGTGGTGACATCGCCCTGGAACCCGCCACCGCGACCTGGCGGCAGTGGTCGCAGCGTTGTGCCGCGTTGGCCGCCCACCCGGCGGTGCTCGAACAGCGCAACCACTGGCTGGATACCGAGGCGGCGGCGACGGTGCGCGTGGCCGACGGGTCGGTCACCGGTGCGCCGGGGGCAGCGGACCTGTCCCGGCTCGCGATCACGCTGACCGCCGAGCAGACCGCGCAGATCGACAACGCCCGCCGGATCCTGCAGGCCTCCGCGGAAGAGTTGCTGCTCGCGGCACTGTCACGGAGCCTCGCGACCGGGGTGGCCGAAGGAGTCGCCACCGTCGACCTGCTCGGGAACGGCCGTTCGGTGCTGCGGCCCGAGGTGGACTTCCGCCGGACACTGGGCGGGTTCTCCACCATCTACCCGATTGCGCTGCCATGCATGGACGTTCAGAGTGCGAGCGCCGCTCAACTGCTCGCCGAGGTGACCCAGACCGTCGAGGCCGTGCCGCACCAGGGGATCGGGTACGGGCTGCTGCGGTATCTGCACGCGCCGACGGCGGGACTGCTGGGGGCCGCCGGGAGAGCCGATGTCTTCCTCTCCTACCTCGGGATGATTCCCGAGTGGCCGGGAAGCGATGCCCCGGTTCAGTTCGACGGCGACACCCTGACCGTTCGGGAGACCCTGCCCGGCCTGGGCCATGCGATCGAACTGCGGGCCTACCGGTACGGCGGTGTGCTCCATCTGGATTGGTGGCACGACGTCCGGCGCGTGCCGGCGGAGACCGTGGCGACGCTGGCCGAGCGGTTTCCGGCCGCACTGATGCGTTTGATCGACGACGCCCTGGCCGGTGATGCCGAGAGTGCCGACGACGATGAGGACGAGGTCCTCTCGCTGGTCGACCTGTCGGCCGCCGTTTCCGACGACGACGATTAGTGAGTAGGTAGTGATGTCAGAGTCCGGAGTCGACGTCGAGGGCATCGGCAAGTCATTCGGCGCGGTCGACGCGCTGCGGGAGATTTCCTTCCAGGTGGGTCGCGGCGAGGTCGTGGCCCTGCTCGGCCCGAACGGTGCGGGTAAGACGACCACCGTGGAGATCCTGTCGACACTGACCAAGCCGGACCGCGGCCGGGCCATGGTGGCCGGCCATGACGTCGTGACCGACCCGGCGATGGTGCGGCGCTCGATCATGCTCACCGGTCAGCACGTGGCTCTCGACGAGATGCTCACCGGCTACGAGAACCTGGTGATGTTCGGCCGGCTGCAGGGACTCAAGAAGCCCGACGCCCGCGCCCGCGCCCGAGATCTGTTGGCGGAGTTCGATCTTGAACATGCCGCCGAACGGCGGGTCGGCACCTACTCGGGCGGTATGCGCCGACGGGTGGACATCGCCTGCGGGCTGGTGGTCCGCCCCGAGGTGGTGTTCCTCGACGAGCCGACCACCGGCCTGGATCCGCGCAGCCGACAGGCGATCTGGGAGCTGGTCACCACGTTCAAGGACGCCGGTATCGCGACCCTGCTGACCACGCAGTATCTGGAGGAGGCCGACGCGCTCAGCGACCGGATCATCGTCATCGACCGCGGCACCATCGTCGCGCAGGGAACGGCCGACGAACTCAAGGAACGCACGGGCGGGACCTACTGCGAGATCGTTCCGAGCGACCCGGCCGATATCTTCGCGGTCGTCGAGGCGCTGGGCCCGCTGGTCCCCGACAGCGTGCGCGCGGCGATCACCCCCGAATCCGACCGGGTGAGCATGCCGGCGCCGGAGGGGCCGGGCACCCTGAGTGCGGCCCTGACGCGGCTGGACGCGGCGAATATCGCGTTGGCCGATATCGCCTTGCGCAGGCCGTCGCTCGACGACGTCTTCCTGTCGCTGACCGGCTCCGCCGCCCCCAGCGAGGTGGCCGGGTGACCGCGCTGACCGCGACGCGTCCGGTTCCGTCGGGTCTGCAGCAGTGGTGGGTCCTCACCATCCGCCTGATCGCCCCCACGCTGCGTAACGGCGAAGTGGCGGTCGGCGTCGTGGTGTCGATCGCCGCGACGGCCAGTCTCTACATCCCGCTGAACCGGCTGATGGACGGCCCCGATCTGAAGATGAGCAGCTACGCCCAGTACCTGGTGCCGTTGATCGTGCTGCAGGCCATCGCTTTCGCGTCGATCTCCACCGCCTTCCGGGCCGCCACCGACTCGGTGCAGGGCATCAACCGCCGCTTCCAGTCGCTGCCGATTCCGTCGTTGGCCCCCCTGGCGGCCCGGATCGCCGCGAGTGTCTACCGGGTCCTGATCGGCCTGGCGGTCGCACTGGCCTGCGGCTACGCCATCGGCTTCCGATTCCATCGTGGACCGTGGTACGCGGCCGCGTTCTGCCTGCTCGCGGTGCTCACCGGCCTGGCTCTGGCCCTGGTCGGCGACACCCTGGGCACCAAGTCCCGGGATCCCGCCGCGACCGCGCAGTGGTTGTTGCTGCCGCAGTTGATCTTCGGCTTCCTGTCGGTGGGAATCCAACCGCTGCACCGGTTTCCGGAGTGGATACAGCCGGTCGTCGAGAATCAGCCGATCTCCCGGGTGGTCTACGCCATGCAGGCACTCGCCGGTGACTCCGCCGACGGCGTGGCACCGGTGACCTGGTCGGTCATCGCCCCGGCACTGGCCTGGGTGATCGGCATCATGGCGGTGACCCTGCCCTGGGCGGTACTGGTCTACCGGCGGAGGGGCTGATGAAGGTCCTCGACACGGCACCGGTCGCGGCCCGGGCAAACGGAGAGGCCTCACCGCGGTCGCTGCTGTCCCAGACCGGGGTATTGACCCGCCGGCTGTTGCTGCGCTCCGCTCGGACGCCGATGACGCTCGTGCACGCCGTGCTGCTTCCGGTTGCGTTCCTGCTCACACTCAAGGTGGTGTTCGGGGATTCGATCACCGCGATCACCGGCGAGGACGCGCTGTACCGCAGCCTGCCGTTGGTGGCCCTGCTGGCGACGATGTCGGGAGCGACGACCGGGATGGTCGGCATCGGCGCCGAGCGGGCGGACGGGTTCCTGGCCAGGATGTGGTCACTGCCCATCCATCGCGCCGCGGGACTGCTCGCCCGACTGGGCGCGGAGACGGCACGGCTGCTGCTGACCACCATGATCCTGCTGGGGACCGGGCTGATCCTCGGCTTCCGCTTCCATCAGGGTGTCGCCGCCGCCCTGCTGTGGATCGCCATCCCGGTGATGTTCGGGGTGGCGTTCGCAGCGCTGGTGACCGCGGTTGCGCTGTACTGGCCGAAAACGGTGATGGTGGAAGCGATACAGCCGGTCATCATCCTCGGCGCGACCTTCTGCACTGGATTTGTGCCGGTGGACCGGTATCCGGACTGGGTCCAACCGATCGTCCGTAACCAGCCGATGTCGCCGGCCGTCGACGCCATGCGCGGTCTGTCGATAGGCGGCCCGGTGTTGTCTCCGATGATCACCACCCTGGTGTGGTGCAGCGCGATCTTCGTGGTCTGCCTGCTGCCCATCATGATGGGTTACCGTCGCGCGAGTACCAGTCGGTGAACCGCGAGATCCGCACAAGGAGGTCTCCCTAGTGTTTGGCTCAACGTCGATCCGCCACCTGTCGCCCAGCGAGGAGTTCTACGCGAAAGCCGAGAGCTTCATCAGTCTCACCGTCACGCTGCGCGGTCCGGTGGACGTAGGCGCGATGTCGGAAGCGTTCGAGACGCTGTTGCGAGTACACCCCGCCCATGCCGGTTACCTCGAGCGGGGCGCCGACGGGCGGCACCAGATCATGGTCGATGAATACGAGCATGAGGGAATGTGGCTCGAGAAGATCGGCGACACGTCGCCTGGGCGGCTGCCGAAGCAGTCCGAGTCACTGGTCAACCTGCGACTCAGATACGGCGAGGAGCGTTCCGAAGTCACCCTTTTCACCAACCATGCACTCTCCGATGCGCACCACTCGTTCGCGCTGCTGGAGAAGTTGTTCGGCTGGTACACCGACATCGTCACCGGCACCGGCGTCGGCCCGGTCACGACTGAGCCCGTTCCGGAGTCGTTGGAGGCGGTGCTTGCCGAGCGTGGCATCGTCAAACTTCAGCGGTTCGGCCTGGAGCGCTTCCTGCCTGCGATCTTCGCCTACGAGCTGCCTCCCTCCAGGCGAAATGTCGGACGTGTCGGCCTGCAGTCGGTGCTGGTACCGTCGGCCGTCTGTCGACTCTCCCGTGCCGAGACCCAAGCCCTGACCGCCATCTGTGCGGATCGACGGGTGAGTCTGAACTCCCTGACTGCCGCTTCGATCTTGCTGGCCGAGTGGAAGATTCGGGAGAACCCGCACCTTCCGATTCCCTACATCTACCCGGTGGATCTGCGCTTCCGCCTGGACCCGCCGGTCGGTTCCACCGAGGCGACCAACCCGGTGGGGATGGCGATGTACCTGGCCGAGATCCGCTCGGACACCGATATCTTGGACTTGGCCCGCGATATCGTCGGGGCGTTCCGCGCTGATCTGGCTGAAGGCGTGATCCAACAGTCGTTTCTGCACTTCGGCCTGGAGTACCAGGGAAACCCGCCCGGTCTGCCCGACGTCGTGATGGCGACGGACGGCGGGAAACTGCCCCCACTGCGCACTCCGCCCGATCTGGTGGTCGAGCAGTACGCACTCGACTTGCTGTTCGCGTCGACATCGGCGGGAGTCGACATGTATTCGGCCGGTACGTTTGACGGTCGTCTGATGGTCAGCTACCACAGCCACGGACCCGAACCCGAACGGTATGTCGCCGAGATCCACAAGATCCTGGCCGCCATCCCGTCCCGGTACGCGCAGGTGACGGACTAGTCAGCGGGATTCCCGCTAGACTGCGGCGGAAGCCGTTCCTGCGCCGCCGATCTCAGTGAGCAGTTCGCGCAGGCCCGCGTTCAGACCGTCGGCCAGGTCTGACAGCGCCGGGATCACCTCAGGGTTCGAGATCAGCCCGATGTGCAGTGTCCCGTTCACCGACCACAGCGTGAAGTTGATGCCCGCACCGAGCAGTACCGGCCCGAACGGGTACATCGCCGAGACCGCGGCGCCGAGAAAGTAGCGGGCCGGATCCGGGCCCGGCACGTTGGACAAGATGACGTTATAGTTCGGGCGGAACCGGGTCAGGCGGGCGTAAACCCGCTTCGCGATACCGAGCAGAACCGAACCGACCACCTCACCGAAATCCTGGAGCAGCATCGGGCTGATCGCCGAAACCTGCTCCTTGGCAACGGTGTTCACCGTCGCGACGGCCCTGAGTCGGGCCACCGGATCTGCGATCTGGGTCTGCAGTGCGACGAGCATGCCCGAAACCTGATTACGCGCGGTCCGATCGGACAGCCCGTGCACCGAAACCGGTTCCAGCGCCACCAGGGAGGACGTGGGCAATTCGCCGCGGTCAAGCAAGAACTGGCGCATCACCCCGCCCACCAGGGTCCCCACCACGTCGTTTACCTTGACCCCGAAATGATCCTTGACCCTCTTGACCTCGTCGAGGTCGAGTCGCGCGAACGCCACATTACGCCGGGCGGTGAACTTGGCGTTCAGTGCAGTGCAGGGGGCCGTGAACGGGGCTGCCATGGCGCGGCCGGCGCGGGCCCGGCGGGCGGCGTCGAGGACTGCGCGCGCGGCCGCAGGCAGCACCCGGGCCACCAGATTCACCGGCCGGCTCGCGAACTGGGCCAGACCGTCGAGCGCCTCCCGCAACGGGCCGACCGCCGCCGGTGCCTCGATCAGATCCGGCGGCGCCGGCGCGGGTTCGGAACTGCACAGCCGCGACATCATGTTGGCGTAGGTCACGCCGTCCGCCGCGGCGTGGTGAACCTTGAGCAGGACGGCCAGCCGGTCCGTGCCCGAAGAACCTCCCAGGCCCTCGATAACCCACATCTCCCACAGTGGCCGGCGACGATCCAGTGGCAGCCCGGCCAGCCGGCCGCAGACCTCGGTCAGCTCCTCCTGGGTGCCGGGTGCGGGCAGGGTGATCCGGTGCAGATGCCGGTCGATATCGAAGTCGTCGTCCCGGACCCACACCGGATGGCCGATGTTCAGCGGGCCGTCCGAGAGCTTCTCCCGGAACTCCGGGATCGCCCGGATCCGCGCCGCGAGCGCGTCTCGCAGACCATCGAATCGGTAGCCGCCGGGAATCGTCGTCGTATCCAACTCCAGCACCGAAAACACTTGCATCGGTTGCGTTGCGGTTTCGAGGGAAAAGAAGCTGGCGTCTAATCCGCTGACTCGCTGCGGATGCTGCACATCGTCGATGGTACCCGGCCCCTGAGGGGCCTCGGCGAGGATACCCGGCCCGACGACGGGCCTCGGCGAGGATACCCGGCCCGACGGCGGGCCTCTACGATGTCGCTCGTGGATGGACTCGCGGACGGGCGCACGGTCACCCTGATCACCGGGGCGTCGACCGGCATCGGCGCCGAGTTCGCCCGGCAGTTCGCCGCCCGCGGCCACGATCTCGTCGTGGTTGCCCGCAGCGCTGACCGGCTCGACGAGCTGGCCGCACGGCTGCGCGAAGCCCACGGCGTCGCTGTCACCGTGATCCCGATGGATCTCTCGGTGCCGACCGCCGCCGCGGAGCTGTGGCGGCGAACGAACGAGTTGGGCCTGGAGGTCGGCGTGCTGGTCAACAACGCCGGCTTCGGAACGCATAGCGACGTGGCCGATGCCGACCCGCAGCGACTCGAGGACGAGGTCGAACTCAACTGCCGGATGATGGTCGGCGCCACCGCCCGCTACCTGCCGCAGATGCGGGCCCGCGGTTCGGGGGCGATCATCAACATCGCTTCCACCGCAGCATTCCAGCCGCTGCCGAAAATGGCCGTCTACGGCGCGACGAAGGCCTTCGTACTGTCCTTCACCGAGGCGGTCTGGGCCGAGGAGCGCAAGAACGGTGTCCGGATTCTCGCGGTGTGCCCGGGACTAACGGACACGCCGTTCTTTGAACTGGCCGGTGAGGCTGCAGTGGGGGCCGCGTCGGGCGCGGCGGCGAAGGCCTTCACACGCACACCGGAGCAGGTCGTCGCGCACACGATCCGGGTATTGGCGCGCCGAAAACCAAGCTTCGTCGACGGCATGGCCAACGCCTTCGTCTCCAGGGTGATCACCCGGGTGTTGCCCAGGCGGCTGGCAATCGCTGTGTCCGGGCGCCTCCTGGGCGGCTGACGAGCCGAGGGTTCTGCCGCCGTCCCTAGGATCGGTGAATGGCATCGTACGAACCACTGGCTTCCTCGAACGGCCTCCCGGCCACTCGATCCGATTCGGCTTCGGCTTCGGCGGCCCCGGCGGTCCCCTGCCGTGTCCCCCCGGGAGGCCGCCGCGAGCTGGGATGGTTCGGCTGGCTGTTCTGCCGGTTTGCCGCACGGGTCTGGGGTGTCCCGGAGTTCCACCTGTTCACCGTGCTGGCCCAGCACCGGCGGCTGTTCTGGGCCTGGGCGCCGTTCGCCGGCGTGCTTTTGCGCCGGGGCCGGCTACCGGGGGCCGACACCGAGCTGGCCATCCTGCGGGTGGGCCACCTTCGTGGGTGCGAGTACGAACTTCAGCAGCACCGCCGTATCGCGCTCCGGCGCGGGGTCGATGCCGCCACCCAGGCCGGGATCTTCAGCTGGCCGGCGCCGGCCGGGCTGTCCGGCCGACAACAGGTGCTGCTGGCCGCCGTCGACGAGCTGGTGGCCCGGCGGTCCCTGTCCGACGACAGCTGGCGACGGCTGAGTGGACTGCTCGACCGTCGCCAGCTCATCGAGTTCGTCACGCTGGTCGGCCAGTACGACGCCCTGGCGATGACGCTGACCACGCTCGGGGTTCCCCTGGACTACCCCGAGGACTTCTCCGATCGGGAGCGGAGCGCATCCGTAGGATCAGACGAGCCGGCACCGACCAGGCCACCGGCCGAACTCCAGGAGCGACACGTGGGCTACGCGCGAACGAGGGAAGCGGTCAGTACGACCGGGGCGGCGATGGGCGAAGCCATCGGGATCTTCATGCTGCACCCGGAGACTTTCGCCGGCAGTATTGCGGCCGGCTACCAGAACCCGTTCGCCGGGTACGTCGCCGGCCGGGGCGGGGTGCTGGGCGAGGCCACGGGGTCGACCGTCGCCTCGGTGTTCGCGATCTTCGAGCCGAATTTCGTGTGCGCGCTGTGGGACGAGGGTGTGGCGGTGCGGGGTGCCGCCGGCGCTGCGACGGTGTACTGGGATCAAGTCGCCGACTTCGGCCACAAGTACCTGTCCGGTGCGCAGGGAACGGCCCGCATCGCGGCGCTGAGCGAGAAGATCATCGCCGGGACGCCGGGGGCCGGTCTGCCGATGTACGCGGGGTGGCGGGCCATGCCGCTGGCCGAGGATGCCGCAGCCCGAGCGTTCCAGACCATGTTCGTGCTGCGGGAGATGCGCGGCGACGTGCATTTCAACGTGCTGGTCAACTCCGGGATCACGCCGGTGGAGGCGCACATGCTGCACGGCGGCGAGGACTACACCCGGATGTTCGGATGGCCGGAGCCCTTCGCTGACGGGGCCGACAAGAAGCTGCGCTACGCGGAGGTCGAAGAGGCGACCAACCGGCGGATGGGCGAGATCTTCGGGGCCGCCCTCGACGACGATGAGACCGAGGAACTGGCCCGGTTGAGCGCCGGAGCACTGGAGTGGCTCAAGGCCCACGTCCCGCCGGCCGGCTGAGGCGGCGGGACGCGCCCCGGTGCCGCTAGCGGACGGCGAGGTCTTCGCCGGCTACACGATCCTGCGCGTCCTCGGCGCCGGTGGGATGGGTGAGGTCTACCTCGCGCAGCACCCCCGACTGCCGCGCCGTGACGCGCTGAAGGTGCTCGGCGATACCGTCAGCCACGACGAGGAGTACCGGCAGCGGTTCAACCGGGAAGCCGACATGGTGGCGACGCTGCGGCACCCGAACATCGTCACCATCCACGACCGCGGGGACAGCGACGGCACACTGTGGATCGCCATGGAGTTCGTCGACGGCATCGACGCCGGACGTCTCCTGGAGGAGAGGTACCCGCGTGGTATCCCGGCCGCGGAGGTGGTGCGGATCGTCGGTGCAGTCGGTGACGCGCTCGACTACGCGCACGGCCGCAAACTCCTGCATCGGGACATCAAGCCGGCCAACATCCTGCTGGGGTTACCGGAGTCCGGTGATGCCCGGGTGTTGCTCGCTGATTTCGGGGTGGCCCGCTGGATCGACCAGTCCAGCGATCTGACCGGTGCCGAGATGACGGTCGGCACCGTCACCTATGCTGCGCCCGAACAGCTCAAAGGCGAGCAGATCGACGGCCGCGCCGACCAGTACGCGTTGGCCGCCACCGCGTTCCACCTGCTCACCGGTGCGGCGCCGTTCACCAACAGCAATCCCGCGGTGGTGATCAGCAAGCACCTCAGCGCCGCACCGCCGTCGATCGACCGGCCGGATCTCTCCAATTTCGGGCCGGTGTTCGCCCGGGCGCTGGCGAAGGATCCGGCGGACCGCTTCAGAACCTGCCGGGATTTCGCCCAGGCGATGGCCGATGCGCAGAACCCGTCGGGCGGGTCGGCGCGGCATCGCCGGCCCGGCACCCCGCCGGCACCCAGGCGACGCTGGACGGCCGCGGTACTCGCCATCTCGGCGATCGCCGGGATCGCCGGTGGCGCGGTGCTGGTGTCGGAGCACCGAGATCGGGTGGTCCCGTGGCGACCTGCCACCCCGGCCCCGCCGGCGGCGGGGTCGGGCCGGATGGACCTGCCGGTGGTGGTGGTGGGCGCCGACTGCGCGGTGCTCGGCGCTGCCGCGGTCGACGCGACGGGGGCGGACGCCTACTGTGCCCGGGCGAACTCCCAGACCGAGGAGACGGTGTGGTCATCGATGCCGGAGCGGCTGCGGACCGCGCCGCCCCAGC
>SYAB01000299.1 GCA_005787665.1 Actinomycetota bacterium | reverse complement strand
GCTTCGAGCTTGCCGTTGCTCTGCCGGATCGCGTACGCGGTCACCGGTGAGTCCGCCGACATGGCGTCGACCTGGCCGAGGATGACCGCATTGGTGGCGGCGTCCTGGCTGTCGAATTTCACGATCTCGATCTCGGGCTTGCCGGCGTCGACGCACTTCTTGCTCTTGGCGGGCAGTTCGTCGGTGTCCTGAGTGGTGGTGGCCTGCACGGCCACCTTCTTGCCGCAGGCGTCGTTCGGGTCGATCGGCGCTCCCGGGCGCTGCGCCCAGAGGATGCCCGCGGAGAAGTAGTCGACGAAATCGACCGACTTCTGACGTTCCTTGGTGTCGGTGAACGACGACATACCGGCGTTGTAGGTGCCCTGCTGGATCGACGGGATGATCTTGGCGAAGTCCGATTCCCGAAAGTCTGCGGTCAGTCCGAGGGTTGAGGCCACGGCCTTCATCAGGTCCACGTCGAACCCGACGATCTTGCCTTGTGCGTCCTTGAATTCGTTGGGCGCGTAGGGAATGTTCACCCCGACGATGAGCTTCCCGGAGGAGCGGATGTCCTCGGGCAGCGTCGCGGCGATCTCCTCGACCTTGGGCGCCTCCACCGCAACGGAGGTCATGGACGAGGCCGTGCCGCCCGAGCCGGACTCGCCGGACTTCGAGCATCCCGACATCGCCAGCGCGCCCGCCATCGCGAACACCGCCGCGGCGCGCCCCCAGTGCAGCCGGCGTTGTTGAACTGTGAACACGGTTTCCCCTCTCGCGGTGACATCTCGCGGTGACATGTCGCGATGACATGTCGCGTTGACATTAAGGGGGAACCTACAGCGGATCGGCCGCCGCGGCTTGGCGAAGGCACCGAATCGGCACTATCCGAAAAGCCGCCCTGTACTCTACTCAGCCATGACAACTGCAAAGCACCAACCAACCATGTTCGACAGCCTGGGCAAGTCGACCCTGCTCTCGGGGGTCCTGGCCGTCGTGCTCGGCGCGCTGATCCTGTTCTGGCCCGGGAAGAGCCTGATCGTCGCGGCGGTCCTGTTCGGCGTCTACCTGCTGGTGTCGGGTATCGCGCAGGTCATCTTCGCGTTCGCGCTGCACGTCTCGGCCGGAAGCCGCATCCTGCTGTTCATCAGTGGCGCGGCGTCGCTGATCCTGGCCGTGCTGGCCTTCCGGCACTTCGGCGAGGGTTACGCCCTGCTGCTGTTGGCGATCTGGATCGGCATCGGGTTCATCTTCCGCGGCGTGGCGACCACCGCCATGGCCTTCGGCGAGCTCAAGGGCACCCCGGGCCGGGGATGGAGCCTGTTCTTCGGCGTCATCACCGTCATCGCCGGCATCGTGGTGCTGGCCTACCCCTTCGACTCGCTGGTCACGCTGACCCTGGTCGTCGGTATCTGGCTGGTCGTGATCGGCATCGTCGAGATCATCTCGGGCATCCAGATTCGCAAGACCGGCAAAGAGGTTCATACGGCGGTCAACGAGGCCCTCGGACGCTGAAAGACGCAATCGGCGCGGGCCGCGGTGGATCTCCACCGCGGCCCGCGCTTTTTCATGGGGTTCGACGCCGTGGCGGGTACCCTGATGCCCGTCGGTGTCCACACGAGGTGAAGCGGGAGTCATGACCGAGTACCCGGACCCATCGGGCAGACCCCCGACCCCGCCGCCCCCGGTCGGCTCACCCCAGTACCCGTACCCCTACCCGCCCGGCCCCTACCCCGGTGGGTACCCGCCGCAGCCCTACGGCGACTACTACCCCACCGCCCCGGTCGCCCCGCGCAACGGGCTGGGCATCGCCGCCCTCATCGTCGCGATCATCGCCCTGGTTACCTCGTTCTCGATCGCCGGCGGCGTTGTGCTGGGCATCATCGCGGTGATCCTCGGTTTCATGGGCCGTGGACGCGTCAAGCGCGGCGAGGCCGACAACGGCGGGGTGGCCACGTCCGGCATCGTCCTCGGTCTGGTGGCGATCGTCGTGGGACTGGCCTTCATCGCCATCTGGGTCGGTTTGTTCAACGAAGTCGGTGCGGGCGACTATTTCGACTGTCTGCAGCAGGCCGGCCAGGACCGCACCAAGGTGCAACAGTGCTCCGACCAGTTTCGCCAGTCGGTGGAGAACAAGTTCAGCGAGACGCGCACACCGGTCCGGTAGTCATCTCCGCGGCCCGGGGAAGTACTTGACGATCCCCTCCTGGGCGACGGTCGAGACCACGTCACCGTCGCGATTGAAGAAGTGACCCATCCCCAGCCCGCGGGACTCAGCGGCCACCGGCGACGCGGTCGCGTAAAGCACCCAGTCGGCGAAGTCGACCTGCCGATGGAACCAGACCGAATGGTTGATGGTGACCGCGAAGATCCGGTCCCAGCCCCACGACAACCCGTGGGTGGTGATGATCGAGTCGAGCACGGTGGTGTCGGAGGAGTAGACCATCGCGGCGGTGTGCAACACCGGATCATCGGGCATCTCCCCGGCCGCGGTCATCCAGACCCGGTTCCGGTCCAGCCGCGCGGCCTTGTCCCGCATCACCCAGGCGGGATCGTTGGCGTAGCGCCATTCGATGGGCCGCAGCGCGTTGGCAAAGTGCGGGACGACGTCCTCGTAGCCGACGAGCAACTCGTCGATGCCGGGCAGGGCGTGCGGTTCGGGCACGTCCGGAGCGGCGAAACTGTGTTCCAGGCCATGGCCCCCGGACAGATAGGACACCAGTGCGGTGGCCAGCAGCGTGCCGTCCTGGATCGCGTCGACCCGGCGGTTGGCGAACCGGCGCTCATCGCGAAGCCGCGCGACGTGGAACTCGATATCGCGCGCCGGATCCCCACCGGCGATGAAATGCACCGACAGCGCGCTGGGCGGTAGCTCATGGTCGAGACTGCGGCTGGCCGCGACGAAAGACTGCGCCATCAGTTGGCCGCCGAAGGTGCGGACCGGATTCTTGCGCGGATGGCGGCCGACGAACACGTCATCGCCATGGGGTTCAAGCTGGAGAACGGAGAGCAACTCGTCGAAATCGGATGCGTCCGACGAAGTGGGCACGCGCCGCCTCTCTGTGGTTGTCCCCCTGCCTAGTGGTCGTTCTCGCCGATCCGGTGGACCTGGATCAGATTTGTCGAGCCTACTGTGCCCGGCGGAGCACCGGCCACGATGATCACCAGATCACCGCGCTGGTAGCGGCCGAGTTCCAGGAGGGCGTGGTCGACCTGACGGATCATGTCGTCGGTGGTCTCGGCGTGCGGCACGATGAACGTCTCGGTGCCCCAGGTCATCGCCAGCTGGCTGCGCAGGCGCGGCTCGGTCACGAAGGCGAGCAGCGGGAGCCGGCTGTGCAGCCGGGCAAGCCGGCGCACGGTGTCCCCGGACGAGGTGAAGGCCACCAGCGCCTTGGCGTCGAGGCGTTCACCGATGTCACGGGCGGCATAGGAGATGACGCCGCGCTTGGTGCGGGGGACGTGGATCAGCGGCGGAGGCTCGCTCGACCCCTCCTCCACCGCGCAGATGATGCGCGCCATCGTGCGCACGGCCTCGAGCGGGAACTTGCCCACCGAGGTCTCCCCGGACAGCATCACCGCGTCGGTGCCGTCGAT
>SYAB01000035.1 GCA_005787665.1 Actinomycetota bacterium | reverse complement strand
TCGATCCGGGCCTTCACGTCGTGGCGCAGCACCCCCTCGCGGGCGGCGATCGCGTCGAGGTCGACCTGCTCGAGTACCCGCTCGTAGTCGGCGATCGCCGACTCGGGGACCTCGACACCGAGTTCGCGCTGGGCGCGCAGCACCGCCAGCCACAGCCGCCGCTCAGCGACGATCTTGGCCCGCGGGGACCAGATCGCCACCATGTCGGCGCTGGCGTACCGGTTGGCCAGGACATCGGGGACAGCAGCGCGACCGGTCACGGACAGACAGCTTACGGTTTGCGGTGTGCACTTCGTCGGAGTCGACCTCGCCTGGGGCGAGCGCAACCCGACCGGGGTCGCGGTGCTGGACGCCGCCGGGTCGCTGCGCCACGTCGGGGTCGCCCGCGCCGACGACGACCTGCTCGACCAGCTGCGTCCCTGGGTCGGGGGCGACTGCCTGGTGGCCATCGACGCGCCACTGGTGGTCACCAACCCCACCGGCAATCGGCCCTGCGAGGCGGCCCTGAACCGCGACTTCCGCCGCTTCGAGGCCGGGGCACATCCGTCGAACACCGGACTGGCGTGGTTCGCCGACGGCGGCCGGGGCGCCCGACTGTGCGACGCGCTCGGACTCGACCCCGACCCCGCGTCGCCGACGGGCAGGCGGGCGCTGGAGGTCTATCCGCACGCCGCCAGCGTGGCCCTGTTCGGCCTGCCACGCACGCTGAAGTACAAGCAGAAGCCGGGCCGGGACCTCACGCTGCTGCGCTCGGAACTCCTGCGGCTGATGGATCTCGTGGAAGGGCTGCACGCAGCGGACCCGCCCTTGGAGGTGGGCACGGCGGGGTGGGCCCGACTGCGCCACGCCGTGCACACCGCACCCACCAAAGCGGCATTGCGGCGCTCCGAGGACCCCGTCGACGCGGTGCTGTGCGCCTACGTCGCGCGCTATGCCTCGGCACACCCGCAACAGGTGACGGTGTACGGCGAGGCCTCGACCGGCTGCATCGTCACGCCGACCCTCTAAGCCCAGGTTTTCGACGTCCCGGTCAGGTCGCTGATCTGTTGCAGAAACCGGCGTACCCGAGCCGGGTTCTCCGCGCGCTGCCACCCGAAGGTGGTCGGCCGCTGGGCTCGGTCATGCCAGAAATGGCCCGGTGTGGAGTCGGGCCGGGTGGCCACCAGCCACACCACGGTGTCCGCGCCGTCGGCGACCTCCCGCAGCAACGGCCGGGTGATGACCCGAAACCGCGGCAAATATTCGGCAACACCGGGGGTGTCCACCCAGCCAGGGTGCATGCTCTCGACCTTGACGCCCGTTCCGGCCAGTCGGTTGGCCCAGGCGTCGGCCAGCACCACCTGCATCCGCTTGGTGCGGGCATAGGTACGCACGCCGTTGTACTCGCGGCTGGACTCCATATCCTCGACCACCAGCGGGGTGGAGTACATCCCGCCGGAGGACACGAACACCACCGATGCCCCGCGGGCGGCGCGCAACAGCGGCAACAACCGCTCGGTCATCAGGTGCGGACCCAGGATGTGGGTCGCCAGTTGAAGTTCATGACCCTGGGGGGTGACCCGGCGCTCTTTAGGCATCAACCCGGCGTTGTGCACCAAGCCGTCCAGAGCGGGCACCCGATTGGCGAAATCGGCGGTCCAGGCCGCCACGGCGTCGAGATCGGAGACGTCGCACACCTCGCCCACGATCTGGGACCCCGGAACCTGCGCCGAGATCTCGGCCACGCAGTCGCGCACCTTGTCGGGATTACGGCCCAGCACATGGACGATGGCACCGAGACCGGCGAAGGCGCGGGCCATCTCCAACCCGATACCGGCGGTTGCGCCGCAGACCAGGACCCGCTTGCCGACCAGGGCGTCGGGTGCCGGATCGGCGGGCCACCAGCGGCGGCGCAACCCCGAGCCGATCCTGGTGTAGCCGAGCACCAGGGAGCGGTCCATAGCGCCGTCGAGTAGCCCGGTCACCGGCCGGGTGACATCAGCCAGATCCATCTCAGATCCGCTGGTCGATGGGTGCCAAAACGTCGATCACATCAACCAGGGTCGCACGAACGCTCGCGTGAGGGCTATCGCCGTCCTCGACCAGCCCCGAGACCACCGCTCCGTCCACCGAGTAGAGCAACGCCGCCATCATGTCCGCGCGGGCCTGCCGGCCGGATCGGGACATCGCCTCACCGACCGCATCCACCCGTAACTGGCGGAGACGCTGCTCGACCTCGCGCAGGCCCGGGTGTCGGGCGCAGGCGATGTAGCGCTCGTAGCGCGATATCAGTTGTTCCCGGGTCGGGTCGGCGGCGAGCAGGTCGACGAGGACCTCCGCCGCCGCCTCCGCGCCGCGACGCCGTCGCGGCAGCGACTGCACGCGTGTTCGCAGCTCCGCGAGCTCCCCGGCGACGAGGAACTCGACGGCGCTTTCGATCAACTCGTCCAACGACGTGAAGTAGTAAGTCGTCGATGCCAGGGGCAGACCCGCCCGGTCCGCGACAGCGCGGTGGCGCACGGCCTCGAATCCGCCCTCGCACAACAAATCAGCGGCCGCGCGGACAAGCGCGTAGCGACGCCGCTCGCCCTTGGGTGTCGCCGCTGCAGCCGTCACGCACGTCATGCTGCCAGCAGCAACGGCGCCGGTTACGGGATTTGCCGGAAGTGGTCACCACGGGTGGGCGTCGCCCGCAATGGCAGGATGGCGCCCATGCCGGACCTGACCCGCCGCGCCGCACTGCGGCTCGGCGCCGCCGCCGGCGCGGCAGCGCTCGGTTCCCTGGCGACGCCACGCGCCGCGGCGGCACCCACCCTGGTGACCGGATCGTTCGTCTCCGCCGCCCGCGGTGGCGTACCGACCGACTGGGCCATCGCCCGACCGCCCGGCCAGAACGGGCCGCTACGCCCGCTCATCGCGCTGCACGGCAAGGGCAGCAGTGCCGCGGCAGTCATGGCGGGAGGGGTCGAGCGCGGCCTCGCCGAGGCGGTCGGCATGGGACTGCCACCCTTCGCGGTGGTGGCCGTCGACGGCGGTGGAAGCTACTGGCACCGTCGGGCGTCCGGCGAGGACAGCGGCGCAATGGTGCTCGACGAACTGATCCCCATGCTCGGCGGGCAGGGCCTCGACACCTCCCGGGTGGGCTTCATCGGATGGTCGATGGGCGGGTACGGCGCGTTGCTGCTGGGTGCCCGACTCGGCCCGGCCCGTACCGCCGCGATCTGCGCGGTCAGCCCGGCGCTGTGGACCTCACCCGGCGCGGCCGCACCGGGAGCCTTCGACGGCGCGGACGACTACGCGGCCAACACCGTGTGGGGGCTGCCCGCCCTGGCGTCGATCCCGATCCGCATCGACTGCGGCGACAGCGACCCGTTCGCGGCCGCGACCAAGGCGTTCATCGCCCAGTTGCCGAACCCGCCCGCGGGGGGATTCGCCCCCGGCGGCCACGACCCGGGCTACTGGACCTCCCAGCTCCCGGCCGAGATCATGTGGGCCGCACCGCTGTTGACGGCCTGACGTCCGTCCGTGCCCAGCCGGGCAGGCAACGGCTCACTCACAGGACGACCCGCCCCTGGGCCGCCGCGAGGCCGATATCGGTGCGGAAGTGACCGCCCGGCAGATCGACACCGGCGAGGATCCGATAGGCCGCGTCGCGGGCGGCCGGCAGGTCGGCGCCGGGTCCGACGACCGACAGCACCCGGCCACCGGTGGAGACCACCGAACCGTCCTGGCGGCGTGCGGTGCCGGCATGCAGAACTCCCGCGGCGTCGGCACCGGTGAGAATGTCGCCCAACCGGGGCCGCCCCGGATAGTTCTCGGCGGCCAACACGACCGCCACGGCGTACCCGTCCCGCCACCGCAGTGCCGGGAACCGGGCGAGTGCCCCGGTCGCCGTCGCGTGCAGCAGCGTGCCCAACGGTGACTCCAGCAGGGCCAGCACAGCCTGGGTCTCGGGATCACCGAAACGGCAATTGAATTCGACGACCGCGGGCCCCGTGGAGGTCATCGCCAATCCGGCATAGAGCAGACCGGAGAACGGGCATCCGCGGCGGACCAACTCTGCGGCCACCGGCTCGACGACATCGCGCACGATTGCCGCCTTCGCCTCCTCGGGCAACCACGGGAGCGGCGCATAGGCACCCATCCCGCCGGTGTTCGGTCCGGTCTCACCGTCGCCGACCCGCTTGAAATCCTGCGCCGGCAGCAGGGGAACCACGGTGGCGCCGTCCACGAGGCAGAACAGCGAGACCTCCGGGCCGTCGAGGAACGATTCCAGCAGCACCGGGTGCCCCGATTCGAGCAGGGCCACTGCGTGGGCCCGGGCAGCCTCGCGGTCGGCGGTGACGACCACACCCTTCCCGGCGGCCAGTCCGTCATCCTTGACCACCCACGCGGGTTGACCGGCCGCCGGGCCGAATCGATCCAGCGCGGCCTCGAGGGCGGCCGGGTCCTCGACGGTCTCGCTCGCGGCGGTTCGCACCCCGGCGGCGGTCATCACGTCCTTGGCGAAGGCTTTGGACCCCTCGATCCGCGCGGCCCCGGCCGATGGCCCGAAACAGGCGACACCGGCCTGCCGCACCGCATCGGCGGCGCCGAGCACCAACGGCACCTCCGGGCCGATCACCACCCGGTCGGCACCGATCCGGGTGGCCAGTCCGGCGATCTCCGCCGCGGAGGTGACATCGACGTCGTACTGACTGGCGAGGGCGGCGGTACCGGCGTTGCCGGGCGCGACTGCCAGGAAGTCGACATCGGGGTCCCGGGCCAAACCGGTGAGCAGAGCATGTTCGCGGGCACCGGAACCGATCACGAGGACGCGCACGATGTCACACCCTAACCATCGCGGTCAGCGGGTGTCGACGCGCGGCGCGGCCGATAACATCGCCGTCATGGGCTATCCCTATCCGCCGCCGTACCCGTATCCCCACCCGCCGCAGAAGCGAAACGGGGCGGATGTGGCGGGCTCGGTCATCATCCTGGTGCTGACGGTTCTGCTGGGAGCGGTGGCCTCAGTGATGGGCGTCTTCTCACTGGCGTTCCTGGACCACTGCCCGCCGGCGACGTGCAGCGTCGACGGCGCGGTCACCGCGGTGATGGGCGCCCTGGCCTTGGCCGCACTGCTAGGCGTGATCGGGACAGTGCTGACGATTCTGGCGATCGCGCGTCGCAAGACCTCCTGGCCGTACGCGGTGGGCACCCTGGTGGTATGCGGCCTGGTCGTCTTGGCAGGGGGGGCGGGCTCCTTACTGGCTGTCGGGGGCTGAGGCCTTCGCACGCCTGGAGATGACCTTCTCGACCACGTTGTTGAACGTCGAGCCCAACGGAAAACCCACGTAGTGGGTGATGAACACCGCCATCGCCCGCAGTTCGTCCTCGGACATCTCCTGATTGTGCAGCGCCGCGTTGACCTGGATCTCCGCCAGATCGGGAAGCCCGAAGGCCGTCACCACCGATAGCGTCATGATGCGCTTGTCACGCATGGAAAGCCCTGGTCTGCTCCAGATGTCGGCGAACAAATGATCGGCGGTGAGCGCGAAGTAGTCCCCCGGCAGGTCGGGCATCTCCCAGCCATACACCTCGTTCATCTTGGCCAGGCCCTTGCGGCGCAGTTCGTCCATCCTCACTCCTCGGTCCGGCGCCCCACGCCAAGGCCGTCGGCCAGGGTGCGTAACGCGATGTCGGCGAGCGGGAGGTCGACGCCGACCACCCGCCCCAGGGCCAGCGCCAGGGCCAAGTCCTTTTCCCCCAGGATGCGGGTGTGGGTGAAGGTGTCGTAGAGCCAATGTCCGGGCTCGATCTCGGCCATCGTGTCCCTGATCATGATCGCGCCCGGTCCACTGGTCAATGCGTCGGTGTGCCGCACCACCCGGCCTAGCGCCTGCAGGTCCAGACCTGATGCCTCGGCCAGTGCCATCGCCTCGCACGCCGCCGCGAAGGCGGTGAAGGTCAGCATGTTGCGGGCCAGCTTCATCCGGGTGCCCGCCCCGGGCTCGCCGGCGTGGATCACCAACGACGCCCACTGCTTGAAGACCGGCTTCACCTTCTCGTACACCTCACGAGGTGCGCCGACCATGGTCGCCAGCTCACCCTTCTGAGCGGCCCCGGCGCCGCCGCTGACCGGCGCGTCGATGACGTGGATTCCCTGCGGCGCATAGTCATTCGCCAGTTCGACGGCGGTCCGGTCACCGATGGTGGAGTGGATGGCGATCACCGTTCCCGCGGCGGCGTGGGCGGCCAGCCCGGCCACTACCGTGCGAACCTGCGCATCGTCGAGCACGGTGACGCTGATCAGTTCGGCGGCGGCGACGTCGGCCAGGCCTGCCGCCACGTCCGCCCCGGCCTCGGCGAACGGGGCCATGACGCCCGCGCGCACGTCATAGACGATCAGTCCGCCCGGCCAGCCGCTCAGTCGCATCGCCATCGGGGCACCCATGCTGCCCAGACCGACATAGCCCAGTCTCTGGTCCTTCACAAGCCCCTCCTAGGACCGGATGATCTGGCCGCCATCGACATTGAAGATCTGCCCGGTGATCCACCGGGCCTGATCCGACAGCAGGAACAGGCACATACCCACCAGATCCTCCGGCTGGCCCATGCGGCTGAGCGGGATGCCCTTGACGATGTCGGCGACCATCTCCTGCGGGGTGGTGGTGCGATTGGCCTCGGTGTCGATCGGACCCGGAGCGATGGCGTTGATCCGGATGTTCATGCCGCCGAGTTCGCGGGAGAGCTGTTGGGTCAAACCGTTGATCCCGACCTTGGCCAACCCGTAGTAGTTCGCGTAAAGCCATGCAGCGGTAGAGGACTGGTTGACGATAGCCCCTCCACCACGCTTGGCCATCTTCTTGTACACCGCACGGGTGCAGGCCAGCGCGCCGTCGAGGTTCACGCTCATGAACTTCTTGTAATAGTCCCAATCCACGGTGATGAGGAAGTCCAGTCGCATCCCTCCGAAGATGGCGGCGTTGTTCACCAGGTAGTCGATCCCGCCAAACTCGGCCAGCGTGCGGTCGGCCATCTCCTTGGCCGAGAGGGGGTCCGAGACATCGACGGGCACGGCGAGCGCAGTGGCACCCTCCGATCTGATCCCCGCGGCCACTCTCTCGGCACCCTCGACGTTGATATCGGCGACGACCACCGCGGCCCCCTCCCGGGCCAACGCCTCGGCATAGGCCTGGCCGATGCCGCCGCCGGCCCCGGTGACGATGGCGACCCTGTCCTCGAATTGCCCCATGCTCTCTCCCTTCCCGACGGTCCTACGAGACCGCCGTGGCGATCGCTTTGATTTCGAGGTATTCCTCGAAGCCGGCCACGCCCATCTCCCGGCCCACACCGGACTGCTTGTACCCACCGAAGGGGACGTCCGCGGAGTACCAGACCCCGCCGTTGACGTTGACGGTCCCGACCCGAAGTCGCTCCGCCACCCCCTGGGCCCGCTGCGGGTCGGCGCTGAACACCGTCGCGGACAGTCCGTAGGGCGAATCGTTGGCGATGCGGACCGCATCGTCGTCACCGTCGTGCGCGATCACCGTGAGCACCGGCCCGAAGATCTCCTCACGTGCGACCCTGGCCTCATTGGTGAGCCCGGCCACCACCGTCGGCTCGATAAAGAAGCCGTGTTCCCGGTCGGCGGGCCGACCGCCGCCGCAAGCGAAGCTGCCGCCCTCGGCGAGCGCCAGATCCAGATAGGACTGGATCCGGTCGCGCTGGCGCGCGGAGATGACCGGCCCGCAGATGGTTCCTGGTTGGGCGGGGTCCCCCGCCCGGATGCCGGACATCGTTGCGGCGGCGGCCGCGACGGCGTCGTCATAGCGGGCCCGCGGCACCACCAGTCGGGTCGTGATCGCACATCCCTGGCCGGCGTGCACCGACGCGGTGAAACCCGCCATCCCGCACGCCGCGGCCAGATCGGCGTCGTCGAGAACCAGGAACGCCGATTTTCCGCCGAGTTCGAGGAAGACCTTCTTGACCGTCGGCGCGGCGGCGGCCATGACGGCCCGGCCGGTGGCGGTGGACCCGGTGAAGGACACCATGTCCACCCGCGGGTCAGCGGTCAGCATGGCCCCGACGGAATGGTCGTCCGAGGTGACGATGTTGAGAACGCCCGGCGGAATATCGGTGTGCTCGGCGATCAGTTCACCGAGAACCGCTGCGCACCAGGGGGTGTCGGGTGCCGGCTTGAGGACGACGGTGTTGCCCGCCGCCAGCGCCGGACCGATCTTGGCGAGGTTGATCTGGTGGGGGAAGTTCCACGGGGTGATGGCCCCGACGACGCCGACCGCCTCGCGAATCAGGGTCCGCCGGGTCGTGATCCCCATCGGCGCGGCCACGCCCAGGTCGGTGCGCCACGGGTAGGACTCCGCGGTGTCTGCGGGGAAACCCAGATCCTCCACCGGGCCTTGAAGTTGCGCGGCCGCGGTGAGCATCCGGGGCGCTCCCACCTCGGCGATGGTGATCTCGCGCAGCTCCTCGATCCGCTCTTCCATGGCGGCACGCAACTGCCGGACGCAGCGCACCCGCAGTTCACTGTCGACCGCCCATTCAGTGGTGTCGAAGGCCCGGCGCGCGGCGGCGATGGCGCGATCCATATCGGCGGTGTCGGCGTTGGCGGCGGTGCCGAGAACCTCTTCGGTGGCCGGGTTGAGGGTCGGATAGCGCCCCGCACCACCGGCGACGAACGCTCCGTCGATGAAGAGATCGCTGCTGCGTTCGGCAATCGCCATCCGCACTCCCGGGTAGTCATGGACACCTGTCCGATAAAGGACCACAGAACCGTAGCCCCGAACGTCAGCCCGATGCAAGGACTGTCATTGGCTTGAGCCATATGACATGGGTTTTCATCGCCGTTCCTTGCGGACTCCCGACCCTCACCGCTACGGTGGACATGTGTCCAGCGATGTACTGGCGACCGCCACCCCGAACGGGGGGCAGGTCCGCCGACCGCGCCAGGAGGAGACGTTCCGAAAGCTGATCACCGCCGCCCTCGACACCCTCCGCGCCGCGTCCCATGCCGATCTGACGGTCCGCGCGGTCGCCGCCCGGGCCCAGGTCGCCCCGGCGACGGCGTACACCTACTTCTCTTCCAAGAACCATCTGGTCGCCGAGGTCTACCTCGACCTGGTCCGGCGGGTGCCGTTCTTCAACGACGTCAACGAAGCCCGGCTGGACCGGGTGCAACAGGCGCTACGCAGCCTGGCACTGGTGGTCGCCGACGAACCCGAGGTCGCGGCGGCCTGCACGACCGCGCTGTTGAGCAACGACGCGACGGTTCGCGGTGTTCGCGACCGGATCGGCGCCGAGATTCACAACCGCATCAAATCCGCCCTCGGTCCCGAAGCGGACAGCCGAACCGTCGCCGCGCTGGAGATGAGCTACTTCGGGGCCCTGGTGCACGCCGGCAGCGGTGCGTTCACCTACCGCCAGATCGCCGACCGGCTCGGCTACGTCGTCGGGCTGATCCTCGGAGGCGACGATGCGGGCCGCGCAGCGGCCCGAGGAGGAGCCGACACATCCGACCCCGGAGGCGACGATGCGGGCCGCGCAGCGGCCGCCCACACTGCGGGCGATGCATGACCGCCCGCCCCACCGATCTGGTTCTCGATCCGTACGACTACGAATTCCACGAGAATCCCTATCCCACGTACAGGCGGCTTCGCGACGAGGCCCCGCTGTACCGCAATGACGAACTCAACTTCTGGGCGTTGACCCGGCACGCCGACGTACATCAGGGCTTTCGCAACAGCACGGCCCTCTCGAACAAACTCGGAGTCTCACTCGACCCGATCTCACGCACCCCCGAGGCCTACCGCACCATGTCGTTTCTGGCCATGGACGACCCCGGCCACCTGCGGTTGCGAACGCTGGTGTCCAAGGGTTTCACCCCGCGCCGGATCCGCGAACTGGAACCACGGGTGCTGCAACTCACCCGGGAACACCTCGATGAAGCCCTGCAGACCGACAGTTTCGACTTCATCGCCGATTTCGCCGGAAAACTGCCGATGGACGTGATCTCCGAACTCGTCGGCGTTCCCCCTGCGGACCGCCAACATCTCCGAGCCCGGGCCGATGAGGTGATGCACCGCGACGACGGAGTCGCCGACGTACCGATGTCGGCGATCGAGGCCTCGATGGAACTGCTCGCCTACTACGCGGACATGGTCGCCCAACGCCGCCGCAGGCCGACGGACGACCTCACCTCCGCACTGCTGGAGGCCGAAGTCGACGGCGACCGACTCCGCGACGACGAGATCATGGCGTTCCTCTTCCTCATGGTGGTAGCCGGCAACGAGACCACCACGAAACTGCTCGGCAATGCCCTGTATTGGGGCGCGACGTTTCCCGATCAGCTGAGGGCGGTCCACGCCGATCGAACGCTGATTCCGGACTGGGTCGAGGAGACATTGCGCTATGACACCTCCAGCCAGATCCTGGCCAGGGTCGTGGCCGAGGATGTCGAGTTCTACGGAACCACCCTGCACGAAGGTGACACTCTGTTGCTCATTCCTGGATCGGCGCATCGCGACGAACGGGTCTTCGAGGATCCCGACGAGTTCCGGGTCGGCCGCGAAATCGGTTCCAAACTCTTGAGTTTCGGCAGCGGGGCGCACTTCTGCCTGGGGGCGCACCTGGCCCGGATGGAGGCGCGGGTAGCGCTCACCGAACTGTTCGATCGGATCAGCGGCTATGACATCGACCGGTCGGCTGCGGTGCGGGTGCACTCCAGCAACGTCCGCGGTTTCGCGCACCTCCCCATCGTCGTGAAGAGACTCTGATGCCACGCTTCGACCCGCACCCGACCCGCCGGCCTGCGATCATCGCCGGCGCCTCCTCCGGTATCGGCGCTGCGACCGCGGTCGAACTGGCCGCTCGCGGGTTTCCGGTAGCTCTCGGCGCCCGGCGGGTGGACAAGTGCGAGGAGCTCGCCGGCCAGATCCGTGCCGACGGGGGCGAGGCCGTCGCCCTGCCTCTCGACGTCACCGACCCTGACTCCGTCAAGGGGTTCGTCGAGGGGGCGGAGCAGGTACTCGGTGCGATCGAGGTGCTCGTCGCGGGCGCCGGCGACACCTTCTTCGGACGGATCTACGAGACCGACACCGACGACTTCGAGGCGCAGATCCAGATTCACCTCATCGGCGCCAACCGGCTGGCCACCGCCGTGCTTCCGGGCATGGTGAAAAGGCAACGGGGCGATGTGATTTTCATCGGCTCCGACGTCGCACTGCGGCAGCGCCCGCACATGGGTGCCTACGGCGCGGCGAAGGCCGGCCTGGTCGCGATGGTGACCAACCTGCAGATGGAGCTGGAGGGCACCGGGGTCCGGGCGTCCGTCGTTCACCCCGGGCCCACCCAGACCTCGATGGGGTGGAGCCTGCCGCCGGAAGCCATCGGGCCCGCACTCGAGGACTGGGCCAAGTGGGGTCAGGCCCGCCACAGTTATTTCCTGCGCGCCGCCGACTTGGCGCGGGCAATCGCGTTCGTGGCCGAGACTCCGCGCGGCGGGTTCGTCGTCTCGATGGAACTGCAGCCCGAGGCGCCGCTGTCGGACGCGCCCAGGGATCGCCAACAACTGAAATACCCGGAGGGATCGTGACCACCATGTTGAAGGACGTCCCCCGCGTCTCCGGCGGAGAGGACGAACACGGCCACCTCGAGGAGTTCCGCACCGACCCGATCGCTCTCATGCAACGGGTGCGCGACGAGTGCGGCGACGTCGGCTATTTCCAACTTGCGGGCAAGAAGGTGATCCTGCTGACCGGGGCGGAGGCGAACGAATTCTTCTTCCGCGCCGCCGACGAGGACCTCGACCAGGCCAAGGCGTACCCCTTCATGACCCCGATCTTCGGTCAGGGCGTGGTGTTCGACGCCAGCCCGGAACGCCGAAAGGAGATGCTGCACAACTCCGCGCTGCGCGGCGACCATATGAAGAGCCATGCCAGGACCATCGAGCGCGAAGTGCGCCGGATGACCGCGAGCTGGGGCGACGAAGGCGACATCGACCTGCTGGACTTCTTCGCCGAACTGACCATCTACACCTCGACCGCCTGCCTGATCGGCCGTAAGTTCCGCGAGCAGCTGGATTCCCGCTTCGCCGCGTACTACCACCTGTTGGAACGTGGCACCGATCCGCTGTGTTACGTCGACCCGTATCTGCCGATCGAAAGCTTCAGGATCCGTGACGAGGCCCGCGCAGGTTTGGTGCAGCTCGTCCAGGAGATCATGGACGGCCGGATCGCCAACCCCCCGGACGACAAGAACAAACGGGACATGCTCGACGTTCTGGTGTCGATCACCGACGACGACGGCAATCTGCGGTTTTCCGCCGACGAGATCACCGGCATGTTCATCTCACTGATGTTCGCCGGCCACCACACCAGTGCCGGCACCTCGGCCTGGACGCTGATCGAACTGATGCGCCACCCGGAGATCCACGCCGAGGTAACCCGGGAACTCGACGATCTCTACGCCGACGGCCAGGAGGTGAGTTTCCATGCGCTGCGACAGATCCCGTTGTTGGAGAACGTCATCAAGGAGACCCTTCGGCTGCATCCGCCACTGATCATCCTCATGCGGGTGGCCCAGGACGAGTTCGAGGTCCAAGGCCATGCCATCCACTCCGGCGACTTCGTCGCCGCCTCTCCGGCCATCTCCAACCGCATCGCCGCGGACTTTCCGGACCCCGAGTCGTTCGACCCGGGCCGCTACGACAAGCCCCGCGAGGAGGATGTGCTGCATCGCTGGACGTGGATCCCCTTCGGAGCGGGTCGGCACCGCTGCGTCGGGGCCGCGTTCGGAACCATGCAGATCAAGGCGATCTTCTCGGTGTTGTTGCGGGAGTACGACTTCGAGATGACGCAGCCCTCGGAGAGCTACCGCAACGACCATTCGAAGATGGTCGTCCAACTCGCCCGTCCGGCTAGAGTCCGCTACCGCAAGCGTGGCGCCAATGGGTAGCTACCGCGTCGAGGTGGATCTCGACCTCTGCCAGGGCCACGCCATGTGCGAACTCGAATCCCCGGACTATTTCCGCGTTCCCAAACGCGGAACCGTCGAGATCCTCGACGCCGAACCGCCCGACGAGGCACGGGCGGAGATCGAGAGGGCCGTTGAAAGTTGTCCCACCCGAGCACTATCCATCGTCGACAAGGAGAGCTAGCCATGGCAGCGTTGCCGCGCGAGCAACTGGAGGATTTCGTCCAGCGCTGGCTGGACGTCAATCGCGACGCCGAACGCAACGGCGACTGGACTCCGCTGGCGGACTTCTACGCCGAGGACGCCACCTACGGCTGGAATATCGGCCCCAAGGAAGACGTGATGTGCGTCGGCAAGGAACAGATCCGCGACATCGCCTTGGGTCTGGAGATGGCCGGCCTGGAGGGATGGACCTACCCGTATCAGAAGGTGCTCATCGACGACAAGATCGGAGAGGTCGTCGGCTTCTGGAAGCAGGTCGCCTCAACAGGAGAGGGCGACGACGTCGAACAACGCGAAATCCACGGAATCGGCGGTAGCTGGTTCCGCCTGAACGGCCAAGGTCTCATCGAGTGGCAGCGCGACTTCTTCGACTTCGGCCATGTCCAGAAGCTGTATGTGACGTTGATACAAGAGGGCAAACTCTCCAAGGGCATGCAGGAACGGATCCAGCGCAGCCTGGCCGGCGAGAAGCTTCCCGGCTACTACCCATTGGGTCAGACTCCCGTACCCATCTGGTGAGTTGACACCCGTCAGTCCTAGGATGCCCGTAGTGATCGAGAACACGTTCTAAGTCGTCCATACCGTCAAGCGGAGGTTTGCAGTGAAGACAAAAGGCGCGCTCATCCGTGAGTTCAACCAGCCGTGGACGATCGAGGAGATCGAGATCGGTGACCCGGTGGCGGGCGAGGTCAAGGTCCAGATGGAAGCCTCGGGCATGTGCCACTCCGATCACCACCTGGTGACCGGCGGCATTCCCATGCTGGGTTTCCCTGTCCTGGGCGGGCATGAGGGCGCGGGCGTCGTCACCGAAGTCGGCGAGGGCGTGGAGAGCGTGGCCGTGGGCGACCACGTCGTGATGTCGTTCATCCCGTCCTGCGGCAAGTGTCCGTCCTGTCAGGCCGGCCTGTGCAACCTGTGCGACCTGGGCGCCGGTCTGCTCGGCGGCGTCGCGATCGCCGACGGCACCCACCGCATCCACACCACCGACGGCAAGCCCGTCTTCCCGATGACACTGCTGGGCACCTTCTCCCCCTACATGGTGGTCCACGAGTCCTCGGTGGTGAAGATCGATCCGACGGTCCCCTTCGAGGTCGCCTGCCTGGTCGGCTGCGGTGTCACCACCGGCTGGGGATCGGCCACACATACCGCGCAGATCAAGCCTGGAGAAGATGTCGCCATCATCGGCGTCGGAGGCGTCGGAATGGCGGCCCTGCAGGGCGCCGTGGTCTCCGGAGCACGCAAGATCTTCGTCATCGACCCGGTGGAGTGGAAGCGCGACCAGGCCCTGAAATTCGGTGCGACCCACGTCTACGAGGACATCTTCGCCGCCATGGCCGGCATCGCCGAGGAGACCCAGGGCTTCATGGCCAAGAAGGTGATCGTGACCGTCGGTGAGCTGAACGGGGCCGATGTCGAGAACTACATGATCATCACGTCGAAGTCGGGCACCTGCGTGCTCACCGCCATCGGCAGCATGACCGACACCAACGTCACCCTGAACCTGGCGATGCTCACCCTCATGCAGAAGAACCTGCAGGGCACCATCTTCGGTGGTGGAAACCCGTATTACGACATCCCGCAACTGTTGTCGATGTACAAGATGGGCAAGCTCAACCTCGACGACATGGTCACCCGCCAGTACCGCCTCGAGCAGATCAACGACGGGTACAAAGACATGCTCGATGGCCGCAACATCCGCGGCGTCATCCGCTACACCGACGAAGACCGTTAGGGCCCGGCGATGACGCAGCGCACCGCCGACCGCACACCCGCCATGGCGGCCTCCGAGGAGTCCTGGCGCTGCGTGCAATCCCATGATCGCGCGGGCTGGCTGGCGCTGATGGCACCTGACGTCGTCATCGAGGACCCGATCGGAACCTCGGTGACGAACCCCGACGGCCTCGGCATCCGGGGCAAGGATGCGGTCGCGGCCTTCTACGACGCCAACATCGCCGCCAATACCCTGCGGGTCACGTGCGAGGAGACCTTCCCGTCGAGTTCCCCCAACGAGGTCGCACACATCCTGGTCCTGCGCAGCGAATTCGACGGCGGTTTCACCAGTGCCGTGCGCGGCGTGTTCTGCTACCGGGTCGACGACGGCGGTCTGATCACCAATATGCGCGGCTACTGGAACCTGGAGGGAATGCAGTTCGGCCAGCGTGACTGAGCAGCGTGACTGAGCCGGTACTGCAGGGCCTCGGGACCGTCGTCGTCGGCGGATCCCGGGGGATCGGCGCGGCGGTGGCTTCACTGTTGGCCGAACTCGGCGCCGGGGTGGTGGTCAACGGACGTGACGGCCGCGCCGTGGACGAGACCGTGGACGTGATCACCGCCGCCGGCGGGAGCGCTGTCGGACTGTCCGGTTCGGCCGCCGAGGAGAACGTCGCGGAGTCTCTGATCACGCTGTGCGAGAAAGAGTTCGGCGCGATCGACGCCCTGGTGAACTGTGCCGGAGCCGCCGAGCCTGCCAACTCGTCCATCCTCAACGTCAGCCGACGCGAGTTCGACGAGCTGCTCGACGTTCACCTCGGCACGGTGTTCGCGACCTGCCGGGCAGCCGCCCCGCGGATGGTGGCGGCGGGCCGCGGCGCCATCGTCAACACCAGTTCGTTCGCCTTCCTCGGCGAGTACGGCGGCACCGGTTACCCGGCCGGCAAGGGTGCGGTGAACTCCCTGACGCTGGCGCTGGCGGCCGAGCTCGCCGAGCACCGGGTGCGGGCCAATGTGGTCTGTCCGGGCGCGAGAACCCGGCTGTCGACCGGGCCGGACTATCGCCGCCACATCACCTCACTGCGCACCCGCGGCCTGCTCGACGAGACCAGTGCGGCAGGCGCCCTGGACCCGGCGCCGCCCGAGTACGTCGCCCCGCTCTACGCGTATCTGGTCAGCGCCATGGCCGAGCGGATCACCGGTCAGATCCTCATCGGCTCCGGCGGCTTCATCGGCCGGTTCGACCGGCCGGCGCTGACGGTACTGGGCTACCGCAACCACCACGACGCTCCACCGTGGCCGCTGGAGGACGTCATGGCGATGTTCGAGCGCACCCTAAGCTGAGCGCCATGGCATCGGTCTTCACCATGATCATCAACGGCGAACTGCCGGGCCGCTTCGTCTACTCCGACGACGAGGTGGTCGCATTCCTGACCATCGGACCGATGACACAGGGTCACACCCTGGTGGTTCCCCGGGCCGAGGTGGACAACTGGCAGGACGTCGAGCCCGCGCTGTTCGCCAGGGTGATGGAGGTGGCTCAGCGGATCGGACGCGCGGTGTGCGCCGCCTTCGGTGCCGAGCGGGCCGGTCTCATCATCGCCGGACTGGAGGTTCCGCACCTGCATGTGCATGTGTTCCCGGCCTACCAACTGACCGATTTCGGCTTCGCCAATATCGACCACAATCCCCCGCCGGAGTCACTCGACGAGGCGCAGCGCAAGATCACCGCAGCGCTCGCCGCGATGGACTGACCGGGTCTGAATCGTCATGGTCCCGGCCGGCACGGTCCTACACTGAACGGATGAATCTGGCAAAGGCCCTGGTCGATATCGCGACCACACCGGTTCGAGTCGGACTGGCAGCGGCCGATGTCGGCCTCGATATCGCAGAGGCAGCTGTTGACCTGGCGAAACGCAGCCTCGGCGACGCCACAGTGCCCTCACCCGGCGAGTCCGTCGCACACCTGCTCGGCCTCGACGACACCATCGAGCGGGCGAACCGGTTCGCCTCGCTGATCGACGAGGACGCCCCGCTGGGCCGCGCGCTGGCCCCCGACGGTGCGGTGGACCGGCTGATGCGCCCCGGCGGTCTGATCGACCGGCTGACGGCTCCCGACGGGGTGCTGGAGCGACTGACCGCCGAGGGCGGTGGAGTCGACCGCGCACTGGCGCCGGGCGGCCTGGTCGATCAACTGCTGGACGAGAACGGCCTGCTCGAACGGATGCTGGCCGACGACGGCCTGGCCGATCGGCTGTTGTCCGAGGGCGGTCTGGTGGATCGCCTGACCGCCAAGGACGGACCGCTGGAACAGCTCGCGACGGTCACCGACTCACTCAACCGGCTCGCCCCCGGAATGGAGGCCCTTACCCCGACCGTCGAGGCGCTGCGCGATGCGGTCCTCGCGATGACGCGGGTGGTCGACCCGTTGAGCAACATCGCCGAGCGCATTCCGCTACCCGGCCGTCGGCTCTGGCCGTTCCGAGACGACGACGAGTGACCCGATAGGCTCATCGTCGCCGCACGCCGGCACCCGCCTCCTTAGCTCAGTGGTAGAGCACTCGCCTTGTAAGCGAAAGGTCGTCGGTTCAATCCCGACAGGGGGCTCGCACAGAACAGTCGCCCGAAGCCGCGATTGACTTACAGGGTGAATTCCTCCTCGGCGCTGTAGACCTGATATTTGCCGTTCCAACTCAGCGCTGAGGTGACCTGCGGCACGAACGCCGCGCCGATCTCGAAGAAGCCCTGCGATGTCACCGACAACGTCGGATCGCCCTGGGCGTCGTCCTTCAACGGCACCTTCAAGGTCGCGGTGATCGGGTTCGCGTATCCCACAGTCAGTTTGAAGACGTCCAGCGAGATGGGGAAGCTGGGCGGCGTGTACAGCCCGTAGGAGGCCTGAGCCGATGGCGTCACCTTCGCCGTGAGGGTGATGTCGCCCGTCGGATCGAAGTACTCCTCGATCTGCTTGGACGTGACGACTGCCACCGAGGGGAAGGCGCTGTACTGCAGGCCGATCTGGTCCGGGGAATCGACGGTGTTCCACGAGAAGAACAACCCCGGCGTGTAGAAGGCGTGGGCCAGTTCCAACGGCTTGAAGCCACCCTTTTTCAGAACCAGCTTTCCGGTCACTGAGGCGTCGAGCTTCAGGCTCTCACCGAACGTTCCAAACTCCGTCTCCTGGACGTCGTTGTACGCGTAGCCGGGCAGCGTGACGGTTTCGGTGACGTCCCCGGCGTCCTTCGGCGGGTTCAGCCACACGGACGGCCCGCCCTGCAACGCGAGCACCAGGCCCACCGAATACTTGGAGGATTCGAACTTGTCGAGGAAGCCATTGGGCACGAAGACATACCCGTAACCCAGTGCCGCCAAGTTGAGCTTGCCCTCCAGGGTGGTTCCGAACGAGGTCAGAACCCCGTCTTTTCCGAACGGGTGGTCAATGACGAACGCGGAGTAGTCGCCGTTGCTGCTACAGCTCGAGCCGCACCACGCCTGATTCGATGCCTGTCCGAAAACGGGATCTCCCGAGGCCTTCTGCCCGTTCGCGGCAGGACTCCAGGTGGCGCCCACTCCACCGGTGCCGTCGTAGCCCGGCCCGCTCCACGTCTGGGAGGGTTTTCCGGTGCCGAACTCCCACGCCGCTTTCAGCAGTTCGGGGTCCAAACCGCCGGACTCGGACTCCTGCAACGTTTTCCAGTCGGTGTCGGAGATGTTTGCCGTGGAGCCGGCCCACGCGTAGGTCCCGTCGTTGGTGAGGCCGGCCACCACGGAGCCCGCGAGTGCGGGAAAGCCGAAGGCATCGGTGACGTACCGGGTCATCGGAAGCAACTGCTGCACCGAACCGTTGGGCCCGCTGGGGGCGATCCCTCCGCCGATCGACGTGAAGGAGTTGTCGGGAGTCAGCGCCGCCGGCGGCGTCCCGTAGGGCAGCGGAAGATAGCCGAACGGCGCCACCGCGGAGACGGATCCGAAGCCGGTGAACAGTTGAATGGCCCCGTTATCGGTGTTGTTGGGAGCCGTCTGGCCGAGAGCGAACCCGTCACCCACCTGCACCATGGACGTCACCGCGTTGCCGATCGGCCCCTGCAGTTGCGACCACCCCGCCGGCTGATCGAGTTGGGTGGGGATGGTCGAACCGGCGTAGTCCAGGGCGTTGGGGTTGTCGGGGTTGTTGCCGCCGGGATTGTTGGACGGGCTCCAATACATGACCGCGCCGTTGTCGAGTCCGGCAACGAAGCCGTCGCGCCATGGGACGAGAGTATTGATGGCTCGAACCCACCGTGGCGGGACCATCTGCCCGAGTCCGTTGTTGAGTCCCCATACCTCGCCGTCGTTCATGCCGACCACGTAGCCGGACCCGTCCGACGCGCTCATCGGAGTGCCGGGAGCCACCAGCTGAGAGGTGCTCACCAGATAGACGCCGGTGCCCCCGGAGTTACACGAGGCTGAGCAGAGATTGCCCGAACCGTCGCTGATCTGCGCGGTGATGGTGGTGCCCGGGACGGTGCCGGTGCCCCCGTACACCGTCTGCCCGACTCGGATCGGGGCCCCTGCGGCCTGCTGCACGGTGAGCACGTAGCCGCTGCATCCCGTGCCCGACCCGCCGCCGTAAGAGGTCTGACAGCCGGCGGTGGCCGCCGCCAATTGCGTCGCACTCAGCATGGCCGCCGCCGATTCCGGCGAGCTCAGCAGAGGCGCGTAGGACGGCGCCGAGATCACGCCGAGGTCGGCGACGGCGGGGGCACCACCGATCGCACCGACGAATGTCGTCCCGTCATACGGGAGCAGGGTGGTTGGCAGCGTTTCGAAAAGTTGCACCTGCCAGTCAAAGCCGTCCCATACGTGCGTCTGACCGAAGACAGACCCGTTGTAGCTCTGTGGTCCAGCGACAATCAGACCCCCATTCTGACCGCTGGGAATCATCGCGCTCACCGAGTCCAGTCGCCCGGTCAGTGGCGCCGGCAGCACCGACCAGCAGTCAGTCGGGTCGGTCGAACATCCGCCGCCCGCACCCGGCCCGGGCAGGACGGTGCCATCCGCGAGGATCGGGTTGTTCCATATCGCGATCTCCCCGTTGCTGAGGCCGACGGCGAATCCCTGATTGTTCGGCAGGGCCACGACGGTGTTGACCGCCACGCCTTCTCCCCACCCGCCCGTGATTTGGAGTTGCGTCCAGCCAGGCTGGTCGGCTGCGGCGAGGAGTTCCGGTGCCGCGGCGCCGCCGTTCCAGTACTGCACTGAACCGTCGCTCAATCCGACGACCACCCCGCTTCGGGTGGTCGGATTGTTCGGCAGCGTCACGGCAATGCTCGGCACTGCGGCCACCGTCTCCACGGTGGGGAACTTGATCGGGTTGTTGACCGAGTAGGTGATACCAGTGACGTCGTAGGACACGAACCCGGTGATGACGGTGTCCGGGGCGATCCCCTCACCGGTGATCGACTGCCCAATCAGGCTGGCGGGGTTCACGTCGCCCGGTACGGACAGTTTCACCACGGGGCCGGAGAAGGTGGTGACCGTGAGTGCTTCGCTGTAGACCAGGGCAGAGGTGTCGAGGATGTAGTTGGCGGTGCTTCCACTCGTCCCGGAGTAGGCGGTGATGACGGCAGACACACCCGTACCGGTGACCGTGGCGCCAAGCAGGTTCCTGGGGTCGGAGACACCCGCCGCGGTCAGCGAGGCCAGCGACAGTTGCAGGGCATTGCCCGGTCGCCCCTCCGTCATGAAGGTACCGGTCAGCGGTGGCGGCGGGGGCTGGTCCGGGTCCACGAAAACGGGATTCTCGGTCACGTAGGAACCGACACCGCTGGCTGCGTTGCCGGAGTTGGCGGAGAGAATCTGGATCGGGAAGGAGATTCCGGGGCCGGAGATGATCGAGGCACCCACGCTGATCGCCCCGCTGGCGACCTCGGTGACGGTCATCTGCGCGGGAAGCTGCTCGGTGCCGTAGATCACGCTGCCCGGGCTGATGCTGGCGGTGAACACCGCGATGGAGTTGAGTGCGCTGATGGTGCCGGTGAGCGGGTAAGCCGGTTTGGGGTTCAGCACCGCCGAAGTCCCGATGTATGTGGTGGGGATCGGCGTCCCGGCCGCGTCGGCGACGACCTGGTCATAGGCCACCATGGCGTTCACCGCGGCATTCCAGCTGTTGTCCGCCAGTTGCGTGCGCTTCCATTTGGGCGCCGAGCCGAGCGGCGCCTGGTTGGTGTAAAGGAAGATCCCGTTGCCGGCAGTCGAGTCCTGAGTCAGGTTGGTGGCGCTGATGAACGAGCCGTCGGTTCCCCACGGAATCATGGCGGTCAGTTCGACCGGGGCTTCGGCGCCGGTGCTGCCGAAGACTGCGGTGCCATTGCCTTCATTGACGCCGGTGGTCCCTGGGCCCATCGAGCCCGGGCTGGTCTGGGTTGCGGAGCCATCCCGGGCCTTGGGCAGGGGGTAATCATGGCCACCGCTCGCCGCAAATGCGCTGGGCGACAACGATGTCGCACCGAGGACTCCGACCGCTGAAACGGTCGAGCACACCTGACCGGACGCGCATTCCTTGAGGCCGGAGGCATTCAGGAAGTTCTCGTAGGCTCCCTTGTAGTTGATGCCGACGAAGTCCCACATGTCCACCCGGCCATCTTGGGCATTCGTGTCGGTCCGCAGTTCGCCGGAGAGGGTAAAGCTGCCGTCGGCGTTCTTGGTGACCGCACCGACGTCGACGAACACCGCCTTCTGGGTGTCGTCGTCGGAATAGCTGAACACCAGTAGTGGCCTGGTCCCGTTCTCCGCTGCCTTATTCGAATACGCCGCCCAGTCGTCGATCAACATCGTGTCGACCGGAACCGATCCGATGTTTCCGCGGGTGTCCATCCAGGCGAAGGAACGGGCAGAGGTGCTGGCCGGAAGGGTCACCGACGCCGTGTACTCCGGGAAGAGCACGCCGTGCTTCTTCACGGTCACGGTGACCGCCGCATCCGACAGGAACAGGTGCGTGTCCAGGACGTCCTTCGGATCAGCCCGCTCAGCATTGAATCGGGCCTTGGCCGCCTCGGCCGCGTCGCCCACCGCCACGGTGTAATACCGGGTGTTGAGGACGCCGAAGGGGTGCAGGATGTTGAAGCCGGAGTCGACCCCTGTGATCTTGACGACGAACCGG
>SYAB01000298.1 GCA_005787665.1 Actinomycetota bacterium | reverse complement strand
GGGATACCGGTCATCCCCAGTTCGTAGAGCGCCCGCTGGCCGGAGGTCGAGTCACCCGAGCAGTAGCCGACGAAGCCCTGCTCGATCTGGCCGTAGTCCACCTCGGCGTCGGCCAGGGCCTTGGTGCCGGACTCGAGCGCCATATCCGGGTAGTCCCAACCCTCGCGTCGGCCGGGCTTCTCGAACTTCGTCATTCCGACCCCGACGACGTACACCTTCTTCGGCATGGCGGTCCCTTCCTGTGGCGGCACCGCTAGTCTGCCGTCATGGCGCTTCGGGTGGTGCAGTGGGCCACCGGCTCGGTCGGTGTGGCCGCCATCCGGGCCGTGCTCGAGCATCCCGAACTCGAGCTGGTCGGCTGCTGGGTGCACTCGTCCGCCAAGGCGGGCCGGGATGTCGGGGACCTCATCGGCACCGCACCGCTGGGTGTGGTGGCCACCGGCAGCCACGAGGAGATTCTCGCCCTCGACGCGGACGCGGTGATCTACGCGCCGCTGCTGCCGAACGTCGACGAGGTCGCCGCGTTGTTGCGGTCGGGCAAGAACGTCGTCAGCCCGCTCGGGTGGTTCTACCCCAGCGCGTCCGAGGCGGCCCCCCTGGAAGCGGCGGCCCGGGAGGGCAACGCCACCCTGCACGGTGCCGGGATCGGGCCGGGGGCGGCCACCGAACTGTTCCCGCTGCTGCTCTCGGTGATGTCGACGGGGATCACCCATGTTCGGGCCGAGGAGTTCTCCGACCTACGCACCTACGGCGCCCCCGATGTCCTGCGTCACGTGATGGGCTTCGGTGGCACCCCTCGCGACGCGCTCAGCGGGCCCATGCAGAAGCTGCTCAACGGCGGCTTCTTTCAGTCGGTGCGCCTGATCGTCGACCGCCTCGGGTTCGACGCCGAACCGGTGATCCGCACCAGCCAGCAGATCGCGGTGGCCACCGCCCCCATCGACTCGCCGATCGGAGTGATCCGCCCCGGTGAGGTGGCCGGTCGTCGGTTCTGCTGGGACGCGGTGGTCACCAACAAGATCGTCGTGCGTATCGCGGTGAACTGGCTGATGGGCGAGGAGAATCTCGACCCGACGTGGTCCTTCGGGCCCGCCGGGGAGCGCTACGAGATCGAGGTCCGGGGACACCCGAACACCTTCGTCACGGTGAAGGGTTGGCAGCCCGAGACTGTCGAGGAGGGACTGATCAGTAACCCCGGCATAGTCGCGACCGCCGCGCATTGCGTCAACGCCGTCCCGGCCACCTGTGCGGCCGCCCCGGGTGTCAAGGGGTTCTTCGACCTGCCGCCGCTGACCGGGCGGGCCGCTCCACTGGTCGCCCGCGACCCGCGTAGGGGCTGACGGCGGCGGGGCCGGTCAGGAACCGGCTTCAGCCGCCAGCGTGGGCGGTGCCAGACGGTAGGTGACGGGCGTGGCCGAGAGTGTCACCGGGTTGGCGACCTGAGGGGTTGGCGTGCCCGGCACCGCGACGATCGGCTCCAGACCCAACCGCTCGGCGAAGGCGAACGCCTCGGCGAGATCGTTGATCGGCCCGGCCGGTACACCCGCCGCGCTCAGCACCCGGTGCCAGTGGTCCGCCCCGCGGGTGGCGAAGACCGGACCGAGGATGGCGCACAACGCCTCGCGGTTGGCCACCCGATCCGGATTGGAGCCGAAACGGCTGTCGCCCAGGACTTCCGGGACGCCGAGTTGCTCGGCGATGGCGGAGAACTGCTTGTCATTGCCGACGGCCACCGCGATCGGTCGGTCGGCGGTATCGAAAGTTTCGTAGGGCGTGATGCTGGGGTGGCGGTTGCCCATGATGCCCGGCACCGCGCCCGCCCCCAGATACCCGGAGGCCTGGTTGACCATCGACGACAACAGTGACGACAAGAGGTTGGTATCGACCCGCTGACCTTCGCCGGTGCGATCGCGGTGGTGCAGGGCGGCCAGGATCCCCGACAGCGCGTGCAGGCCGGTCAACACGTCGACCAGCGCCACGCCCACCTTGGTGGGCGCACCGGGTGCCGGTCCGGTCACGCTCATCAGCCCGCCCACCGCCTGCGCCAGCAGGTCGTAGCCGGGCAGGGTAGCGCCGCCCTCGTTTCCGAAACCCGAGATGGCGCAATAGATCAGGTCGGGCCGGATCTGCCGCAGGTCCGCATAGCCCAGTCCGAGCCGTTCCATGGTGCCGGGGCGGAAGTTCTCCACCACGATATCGGCGCCGGCGACCAGCTCGCGGGCCCGCGCCACACCGGCCGGGACGGACAGGTCCACCGTCACTGAGCGCTTGTTGCGGTTCATCGCGTTGAAATAGGTTGCCACGCCCTGTGAGTCGTAGGGCGGGCCCCACGCGCGGGTGTCGTCGCCGACCGCCGGACGCTCCACCTTGATTACTTCGGCGCCGTAGTCGCCCAGAAGCATGGTGGCGTACGGGCCGGCCAATACCCGGCTGAAGTCGACGACGACGACGCCGTCGAGTGCGCCGGGGCTCATGCGCGGGCGGTCCCGCCGCGCAGGTACACCGTCGTGGTGTGGGTGAAGAACTCCCGCGCCGCCGCGCCTTGCTCCTTGGGGCCCAGACCACTCTTCTTGGCGCCGCCGAACGGTACGTGCGGATCCGCGCCGGCCGACTCGGAATTGACGTGCAGGACACCGACGTCGATGCACGCCATCGCCTGCATCGCTCGGGTCAGGTCCTGGGTGAACACCGCGGCGCTCAAACCGAAGTCGCCCTCGTTGGCCAGTGCGAAGGCCTCCTCGGCATCACGGGCCCGCCGAACCGCGAGTACGGGTCCGAACAGTTCTTCGGTCCAGATATCCGCGGGGCCGGTGAGTTCGACGACGGTCGGTGCCACGAAGTATCCCCGCGCCAGTGCACCGTCGCTGTAGCCCCCACCGCCGGCGAGCACGTCGGCGCCCTGCGACCGGGCGGTGTCGATACCGGCGGTGATGAAGGACTGCGCGGTGTCGGTGATCACCGGGCCCATCTGGGTGCGGTCATCGGCGGGATCACCGACGATCAGGGCCTCAGCGCGCTGTGACAAGGATTCCACGAACCGCTCAGCGATGCCCTCGGTCAGGATCAATCGTGATGTCGCCGTGCACTTCTGGCCGCTGCTGCGGAATGCGCCCAACATGACCTGTTCGAGGGCGAGGTCGATGTCGGCGTCGTCGAGCACCACCGCGGCGTTCTTGCCGCCCATCTCGGCCTGAACCGGAACCCCGCGGGCCACCGCGGCGGCGGCGATCCGGCGGCCCACTCCTGTGCTCCCGGTGAAAGTGATGGCCGCGACCCCGTCGTGACCGACGATCGCATCGCCGACGGCGGCGTTGCCGATCACCAGATTCAGCACACCGGACGGCAGTCCCGCCTCGGCGAGGGCCTCGGCCAGGCGCATCGCCAGCAGTGGCACCGAGCTGGCCGGCTTCCACACCACCGCGTTTCCGTAGACCCGGGCCGGCGCGATCTGCCCGGCCGGGATCGCGATCGGGATGTTGAACGGGGTGAGCCCCCCGACGACACCGACGGGCTTACGGGTGACCAGGATCTGCTCGCCGGCGCGTGGCGAGGCGAAGATCTCCCCGGCCACCCGGTCGCCTTCGGCGGCGTAGTAGGCCAGGATCTGCGCGGCCCGGCGCACCTCGCCGACGCCTTCGGCGCGGGTCTTGCCCTCCTCGACCGCAAGTTCCAGACCCCATTGTTCGGCGTTGAGGTCGACGATCGCCGCCGCGGTGCCCAGCACTGCGCCCCGGGAATGGATCGGGGTGGCCGACCAGCGTGTGACTGCGTCAGCAGCCGCACGCACGGCATCATCCACATCAGCGGATGTCGCCGAGTTACCCTCGGCGATAACCTCGTTCGGCTGAGTTGGGTTGACGCTGTGCAGATGTTCCCCGCCACCGCCGCGCCACTGTCCGGCGACGAGGTGGGCGATGCCGGCCGTCATCTCAGCGGAACGCCGCGTGCCCGGTGAGTGCCTTGCCGATCGACAACAGGTGCATCTCCGAGGTCCCCTCGTAGGTCAGTACCGACTCCAGGTTGTTGGCATGCCGCAACGGCGAGTACTCCAGGGTGATCCCGCTGCCGCCCAACAGCGTCCGGCACTCCCGGGCGATCGCCAGGGCCTCGCGGACATTGTTGAGCTTGCCCAGGCTCACCTGCTCGGGCAGCACTCCCTCGGCGTCTTTGATGCGGCCGAGGTGGATCGCCAAAAGCACGCCTTTGCCGAGTTCCAGGGTCATATTGGCGAGTTTCTCCTGGGACAACTGGTAGCTGGAGAGCGGCCGGTCGAACACATCACGGTTGGCGGTGTAGGCCAGGGTGGTCTCCAGGGCATCCCGGGCGGCGCCCATCGCGCCGAAGACGATGCCGAAACGCGCCTCGTTGAGGCAGGACAGCGGCGCGCCGAGCCCCCGGGCTTCCGGGAGTTGTGCCGAGGCGGGCAGTCGCACGTTGTCGAGCACCAGTTCGGAGGTGACCGAGGCCCGCAGCGAGAGCTTCTTGTGAATGACGTTGGCGGAGAATCCCGGGGTGTCGGTGGGCACCAGGAAGCCCCGGATCCCGTCGTCGGTGTGCGCCCAGACGGTGGCCACGTCGGCCAGGCTGCCGTTGGTGATCCACATCTTCGTGCCGTTGATCACCCAGTCGGATCCATCGCGGCGGGCCCGGGTCCGCATGCCGGCCGGGTTGGAGCCGAAATCGGCCTCGGTCAGACCGAAGCAGCCGATGGCGTCGCCGGCCGCGAGGCGCGGCAGCCATTCCTGCTTCTGTTCCTCGGAGCCGTAGCGGTAGATGGAGAACATCGACAGCGAGCCCTGCACCGAGACGAAACTGCGGAAACCGCTGTCGCCGGCTTCCAGTTCCATGCATGCCAGGCCGTAGCTGACGGCGTTGGTTCCGGCGCAGCCGTAGCCCTGCAGATGCATGCCCATCACCCCGAGCTGCCCGAACTCACGTGCCAACTCCCTGGGCAGGCTGCCCATTTCGAACCAGTCGCCGACGTTGGGCTTCAGCCGGGTGTCGACGAACTTGCGCACGGTGGCAGCAATATCGCGCTCGTCGTCCTCGAGCAGGCGGTCGATGCCGAAAAGCTCCAGGGGCGCGTAGGTCTCGTTCTTGGGTGACGTGGCGGTGATGGTCATCGGTGCGTCCTCTCGGGTGGTTCAGGTCGCGGCGTCAATCCCGGCCGCGCGATGGTCAGCGCGGACCAGCTCCTCGCCGGATCGACCGGACACTCCATGGTAGTGCCCGGCACGCGCATCCTCGATCGTGATTCTCACAGCTGCTCGTCGAGGCGATCCAACGCGCGCGCCGCCAATTCATGACCCAGGGCGATCAACTCGGCGGCGCGGTGGAAATCCAGGCTGCGGCAAGCGGTTCGGGGCACTTCGATGAGCACGTCCGGGGGATAGGCCGCCATCTGATGGCGTGCCAGAGCGGCCTGGGCGATGTCGATGGTGCGCATCATCACCGCGAAGCTGCGCAGCTTGGGGATCGGGGACCCCCGCTCGGCGTCGGTGAACTCGTCATCGGCCATCGGATGAGCCACCGACTCGTGATCCTCGATCTCGGTGATGTCGAACGGTGCGGCGCCGGCGCTGAACTTGTCGATCAGGGCCGAGGTGCTGCGCAACAGTCGGTTGAGCCGCTCTCGGGACGGCCGGACGTCGGTGCCGGCTCCATCGGAGACATCGGCCTCCATACCCGAGACGCTCACCGCGACGGTCAGGTCGGCGTTGGCCGCCGCGATCGGTGCGATGGGTAGCGGGTCGAGGATTCCGCCATCGGCGAGAAGGCGTCCGTCGACGATGTGCGGGGCGATCATCCCGGGGATGGCGATCGAGGCCCGGATGGCCTCATCGAGGGGGCCGCGTTGCAGCCACACCGATCTCCCGGCGATCAGGTCGGTGGTGACCGCCGTGTACGGGATCGGCAGACTCTCGATCGTCACGTCGCCGACGATGTCGCGGACCGCGTCGAGTATCTTGCCGGCCCGGAAGACACCGGGGGCCGAGATGGACGGATCGAGCAGCCGCAGCATCGCCGGACCGGTGAGTGTCGTCGCCCATTCGGTGAACTCGTCCAGCGAGCCCGCGGCGAAGAGTCCGCCGACGAGGGCACCCATCGACGAGCCCGCGATGCCGACGACCTCGTACCCGCGGTCGTGCAGTTCGTTGATCACGCCGATGTGGGCGTATCCCCGCGCGCCACCGCTGCCGAGTGCGAGGGCTACCCGTTTGGCCATGGCTCCATTGTGGGCCCGGGTGCCGCGGGACTTCGGGCCGGCACGTGTCAGCAGCCGCCGTCGGCGGCGGCCTGCACCGCGATGATCACCGCGGCCTGCTCGGCGTTGCTCAACTCGGGCCAGGACTTCATGAACGTCGCCCGGCCGGACTGCGTCGAGGCCTGAATGTCCTTGAGGTACGGCTCGATCAGGCTGTGCGGATCCCCGCCCTTGGCATCCATCCACTCCTTGGCCGACAGGCAGGCCTGTGCGTACTGCTCCTCGGTGGACTGGGCGGGCTCGTCGATCCGGGTGGTGACCCCACCCGGGGAGATCCCGATCGGCGAATCACCGGGCTGCGCCGCCGGCTGCTCAGCGGACGGGGCCGGGGCCACGGTTGTTGCCTTCGGGCCGCCCGGCGAACACCCGAGCAGTAGTGCGCCGGGCAGGACGGCGGCCAATCCGGCGAGGCAGGCGGCGCGGCGTCGGGCGCTGAGCATGACAGTCAATCCATGGTCCGGTTTCACTGCGGATAGTCCTGGGTGACCCGACCGCGGAGGATCTCGGTCTTCTGTGCCGTCCACCCCGGCGGTTGGAGAACGGCGGCCCACGCATTCACCACGTCCTTGACGTAGCGATGACCGTGCCCGTCCGGCACGTCGACGGCGACCGCCATATCGGCCGCCACTTGGAGGAAGGTCACCACCGGGATCCAGTTCATGTCCTTGGACACGTCGTAACCGCGAGGCTCCCGCAGCCAATCCGGTTCGGTGAACAGCAGTTCGGGATTCCACCAGGCGATCGGATCCGAGGCGTGTTGCAGGTAGGCGATCCGCGGACTTCCCCACGGCGCATCCGGCCGACCGAGATTCTCGGCCCGGGCGACGAACCGGATGTTGGCGCCGCGGTCGAAGATCGGCAACCACTCCGGCGATCCCGGATCGCGGTTGTCGGTGACGTCATCGCGCAGGGTGTTCTGGAAGGTCGGTCCGGAGAACAACGCGCCGTCGGTGCGGGCGATGATGTTGTTCGGGCTCAGGAACGGCGCCTCCCCGCCGAAGGAACCCAGGCTCTCGCCGAACACGACGATCTTGGGCCGCTGAACCTCCGGCAGTGCCCGCACCCGCGCGTCGACCGCCTCGAAGAGGGCCTGCCCGGCCTGGCGGGCGTTCTCCTTGTCCACCAGGAACGACAGCCAACTGGGCAGGAACGAGTACTGCATGCTGACGATGGCGGTGTCACCGTTGTACATGTACTCCAGCGAGTCGGCCTCGGCGGCGTTGATCCAGCCGGTGCCGGTGGTGGTGGCCACCGCGATCACCGCGCGCTCGAGTCCGCCCGCCCGTTCGAGGTCGCGGGCGGCGATCTCCGCGGTGGCGCGGATCCCGTCGGCGGAGTGCAGGCCGGCGTAGGCCCGGATCGGCTCGGTGGCCGGGGTCCCGTTGAACTCGGTGAGTTGTGTGACGGTCGGACCATTGCCGACGAACAGCCGGCCCTGGTGTCCCAGCGAGTCCCACGACACCAGCGAGCCCGGGCCCCCGGAGCGCAACGCGCTGGTCGGGGCGGGGTGGTTCGGGTCCATCTCGTCGTTGACGGTGGCAAAGGTCTTGTTCAGCACGCTCATCGCTCCGCGCACCACCACGCCGTTGAGGATGGCGATGCCCAAAGCCAACAGGGCCACCATCGCGATGACGAACGACACCCGCGGCGGGGCGACGTGCCCGAGCTGGCGGACCAGGAACCGGAAGAGCCTGCCGATGAGCTGGCCGATCTCGACGAACACGAACAGGAACACCACCGCCAGCACTGCTGCCTGCAGGTAGTTGAACCATTGCAGCCGCGGAACGCCCATCAGGTCGCGGACATGGTTCTGCCAGAAGTGGAAGTACAGGATCCCGAGCAACAATGCGACCGCGCCGGCGACGACCAGGATCGGCCAGGCCCGTCGCGGCGCGGGCGGGCTACTCGGACGGGACTTCATGAATCGCACCAGCCACACGCCGAAGACGCCCAACCCGTATCCGATCGCACCGCCGACACCGCTGACCAGGCCCTGGAAGAGCGGACCGCGGGGCAGCAGTGACGGGGTCATCGAGAGCAGCACGAAAACCAGGCCGACGGCGGTGCCGGTGAACGTATAGCGGCGCTGCCACCAGTCCCGCTTGGTGTCGGCGGCGGGTCCGGCTTCGGCTTCGGCGACTGTCACGGAAGTGAACCTTAGCGGTGGGTGAAGTTCGCAGGCCGTTTCTCGGTGAAGGCGGCCATGCCCTCGCTCTGGTCGTCGGTGGCGAACGCGGAATGGAAAAGCCGGCGCTCGTAGAGCAGGCCCTCGGCCAGGGTGGACTCAAACGCGCGGTTGACCGCCTCCTTGGCCATCCGGGCGGCCGAACGGGACATCTGCGAGATGGCCGTGGCCACCGCGTTGGCCTCGTCGAGCAGGTTCTCGGCCGGGACCACCCGCGACACCAGGCCGCTGCGCTCGGCCTCGTCGGCGTCGATGGTGCGACCGGTCAGGATCATGTCCATGGCCTTGGCCTTCCCGATGGCCCGGGTGAGCCGCTGGGAGCCGCCCATGCCGGGCAGCACGCCGAGTTTGAT
>SYAB01000297.1 GCA_005787665.1 Actinomycetota bacterium | reverse complement strand
GACCACCGGCGTGTCACCCGGGGCGAGTTCCGCGACGTCGACGTTGAGCGTGGTGGTCAGTGAGGCGCCGATGATCGGGGCCAACAGCCCGCCGAGTCGCGGGTTCTGTTGAAGGATGTCAATGATCTGGGCGAAGTATTCGCCCAGCACCGGCAGATTCGAGGCGAAGGTGGCGAACCGCGTCACTTCTTCGACCTGAACGCCGAACTGCTCGGTTTGTTTGAACCCTCCGGGATCGAGCCAGGTGGCATACGGGATCACGGTGAAGGCACCCGGCGTTGCGGCGTCGAGGTTCAGCGAACCTCCGAAGGTTCCCCCGGTGAGAACGGTGTAGGTGAGCGGCCGACCGCGGGAGCTGGTGGCATTGAAATTGCCGGTGATCACCCCGTCGACCAGTGCCATCGCCGGCTCGACGGTGATCCCGTTCGCCGCCCCCCGGTTGACCGTCGCAGAAGCGACCACCGGCCGAGCCGCGGCGCCTGCCTGACGGCGCGGGGCTGGCAAAGCCGTGTTGGGGGCCGACAAAACCGGAATGTCGTCGGAGACCGTGTCGGCCGAGACTGCCGGGTCCTTCGGAAGCGGGGCGAACCCCTCCGCCGTTTGGGGCCTAGACGCGGCCGGCCGTGCTGCGGTGGCGGCCGGACGCGGCGGTGAATTCCTGACGACAGCGGCTCGACTGGGCCTGAGGCCCGCGGACCGTTCGGGGCCACCCCTGGAGGCCGTCGACGGCTTCACCCCCGCCGATGACGCGACCGTCTTGCCGGGAGGACGCCCGTCGCCGTCCGCGTCGGCTTCAGCCACTGCAGGGAAGGCAATCAGCGCAACACCGGCCCCGGCGGCCACGGCACCGAGCGGCAACCACCGCATCACCGACATGCTCCGCGCCCGATTGCCCCGACCCAGTCGTTGATGAACGGTCATTTGCCCACACCCTTCTACCGACGCGTGCCCCAGGGTTAGAGCCGACCGGCCCCGCACCACCGCAAGCCTCACACAGCGGCGCGCCCCTGTCAATCGCCAGATTCATGAAGGTTCTGAATCATCAGATTAAGAAAGGTTCGCAGGGTCCCGATTTCAGCGAGACCCACCGTGGGGCGACTGGCACCGGCAACCGGGTCAGCACACGAACATGCCCCGCCGACGCGGGGCTTTCCCGGGTGAGCTGCTAGTCGTTCTGGAAATAACTGAGCAGGCGCAGGATCTCCAGGTAGAGCCACACCAGCGTGACGGTCAGACCGAGGGCGATGCCCCAGGCGGCCTTCTCCGGCGCACCGGCGCGGATCATCTGGTCGGCGGCGTCAAAATCCATCAGGAAGCTGAACGCCGCGATCGCGATCATCACCAGCGAGAAGATGATGGCCATGGTCCCGCCGTCGCGCAGCGGGCCGGCGCCGCCGGAGAACATCCCGATCACGAAGTTGCCGAGCATCAGCACCAGCGCGCCGATCATGGCGGCGACCATCATGCGGGTGAACTTCGGCGTAACCCGGATGGCGCCGGTCTTGTAGACGACGAGCATGCCGAAGAAGACACCGACGGTGCCGAGGATGGCCTGGCCGATCAGCGCTCCGGCACTGGCTCCGGCGACGACGACGTTGCCGAACACCCACGAGATCGCACCGAGGAACAGGCCCTCGAGCGCCGCGTAGCTCAGCACGATGGCGGGGTTGTCCTGCTTGCGGCCGAAGGTCGCGACCAGCACCAGGGCCAGTCCGCCCAGCGCACCGACCAGGGTGAAGGGCATGGCGAGACCCGGATTGCCGCCGACGAGGACGTAGGAGACGGCGGCCACCACCGTGAGCATCCCGAGGGTGATTCCGGTCTTGGTGACGACGTCGTCGATCGTCAGCGGGCGGGATACGCCCGTCTGGGGCGGATAGCCGGCGTACGGCTCGGCCTGGTAGGCCACCGCCTGGGTTGCACCGGCGATTCCGGTGCCGAACTGCGCATAACCGCCCTGTTGCTTGGGCAACGAGCGAAATACCGGGTTGCTGGACTCCCGCACCGTGTTTCCTCTCAAGAGTGAATGCTGAACACTGCGTCAACGAGCGGCTGTGCCATTCAGTTCCGGAGAACTTCACGATTTCGCCGTCGTAGTACAACCCTACCTGGCGGACCCGTCAGACCCGGGCGCAATGATCCTGGTACACCTAGGGCGTCCAACCTTTCAGGTAATTGAGGTGAAAATCCGGTGGGTGATCACGACGACGTTCTGGCCCGGGTCGAGGGCGGGATCGGATTCCTCACCTTGAACCGCCCGAAGGCGATCAACTCCCTGACCCATCCGATGGTCAACGCCATGCAGGCCGCCCTGACCACTTGGTCGCGCGATGACAGCGTGCGCGCGGTCGTCGTCGACGGCGCCGGAGATCGCGGATTATGCGCCGGTGGCGATGTCGTGGCGATCTACCACAGCGCGAAGTCCGGCGGCGCCGAGGCACGGCGGTTCTGGTTCGACGAATACCGCCTCAACTCGCTGATCGGCCGCTACCCCAAGCCGTATGTCGCCTGCATG
>SYAB01000296.1 GCA_005787665.1 Actinomycetota bacterium | reverse complement strand
TGCCCATCTGCTCGAGGGCGTCGATGGCATGCCGGCGGAAGTTGGGGGCCGAATCGTGGACGGCCTGGTCGAAATAACCGCCGTTGTCCGCGGGGACCGGTACCGACCCGTCGTAGGGACCGGGCTCGAGCAGAAAGAACTCGATCTCCGGGTGGACGTAGCAGGAGAAGCCGAGGTCGCTCGCCTTGGCGAGTTGACGACGCAGGACGTGGCGACTGTCCGCCCACGAGGGCGAACCGTCCGGCATCGTGATGTCGCAGAACATCCGCGCCGAGTGGTGCTGGCCGGCACTGGTGGTCCAGGGCAGGACCTGGAAGGTGGACGGGTCGGGGCGGGCCACCGTGTCGGACTCGAAGACGCGGGCGAACCCTTCGATCGAGGACCCGTCGAAGCCGATCCCCTCCTCGAACGCACCCTCGAGTTCGGCCGGGGCGATCGCGACCGACTTGAGGTATCCGAGCACGTCGGTGAACCACAACCGGACGAACCGGATGTCACGTTCCTCCAGCGTGCGCAGCACGAATTCCTTCTGCCGATCCATGGGGCGAGCGTAGGCAGCGGCTGTTAACTGCGTGTTACGTCGGATCCACCACCCGGCGGCCCCGGTGGCGGCGGCGGACCCGGTGGCGGCGGCAGACCCGGGTAGGGCACCGCGTTGAGATCGACTGACCTCTGCCGCATCGACCTGTTGATCGGGGGCGTTGCCATCGCCCTCGGAGACCGGGAAGTCCATCGACCCCGGCGGGCCCGACGGCACTGCCGGGCCGTCATCGCGACAGCTAGCGGACCGCTAACAAGACAGGTCGCCGGGCACGGTCCGGTCGACGAAGAAGGCCGTCACCGCATCGTCGACGCAGGAGTCGCCATCGAAGACGACGGTGTGCCGGGTGCCGTCGTAGCTGATCAGCGGCGCTTCCAGCTGACGGGCCAGGTCGACGCCGGCCTGGTACGGGGTGGCCGGGTCGTGAGTGGTCGAGACGACCACCACGCTGCCGGACGGTGCGGGATCGGGCGTGTGCGGGCTCGAGGTCGGCGGCACCGGCCAGAACGCGCACAGGTCGCGCGGGGCGAAACCGGTGAACTGGCCGTAGGACAGGAACGGCGCCCGCTGCCGGATCTGTTTGTCCACGGCCGCCCAATCCGCCGGGTCACTGGGGGTCGGGGAGTCCACGCACCGGATCGCGTTGAAGGCGTCCTGCCCGTTGCCGTAGCGGCCGTTGTCGTCGCGGCCCTCGTAATCGTCGGCGAGGAGCAGCAGATCATCGGCGTCGGTACCGCGCTGCAGGCCGAGTAGCCCGCTGGTCAGGTACTTCCAGTACCGCGGGGTGTAGAGCGCGTTGACCGTGCCGGTGATCGCGTCGGAGTAGCTCAGTCCGCGCGGGTCGGTGGTCGGCCCCGGCCTGGTCACCAACGGATCGACCAGTTCGTGATAGCGGGCGACGAACTTCGCCGGGTCGGTTCCCAGCGGACAGGCCCGCGACATGGCGCAGTCGGCGGCGTAGTCGTCGAAGGCCACCTGAAACCCGGCCATCTGTTCCACGAGTGACTCCAGCGGATCCTGGGTCGGATCGATGGCCCCGTCGAGCACCATGGTGCGCACCCGGTCGGGGAATCTCTCCACATAGGCCGTGCCGAGTTCGGTGCCGTAGCTGAAGCCCAGGTAGTTGATCTGATCCTCGCCGAGCGCCGCCCGGACGCGGTCCATGTCCCGCGCCGCCGAGGCGGTTCCCACGGATGCCAGGAACGCCTTGCCCATCCGGTCGACGCAGAGTTGCGCAAGATCCTTGCTGAGTTGTTCGATGGCGGCGACCCCGGCAGGGCTGTAGTCCACCATCGGCTCCCGGCGCCACGCATCACGCTCGGCATCGGTGCGGCAGCGCAACTCCGGTGTGGAGTGGCCCACTCCACGCGGGTCGAAGCCGACCAGGTCGAAGTGCTCGGCGATGGCGCTGTCGGACACCGCGTCGGACAGGCCGACCACCGCGTCGACGGCGGACGCCCCGGGTCCGCCGGGGTTGATCATCAGCACCCCGATCCGGTCGCCGGACGCCGGAATCTTGATGACCGCCAGATTCGCCTGCGGCCCACCGGGATCGGCATCGTTCACCGGCACCGCGACATTGGCGCACTGCGCGGTGGGCAGGTAGGCGTCGGACACGAAGGCCTCGCACGTGCCCCACGCCGGCGGCGTCGCCGTCTGGCCCACCCCTGGCTCGGCGGCGGCCGGCGGCCCCGTCAGCAGGACGCACAGCGCCGCGGAGAATGCCGCCGAGCCGGCCCGACTCGCACGATTCATGGCCGCCATCGTGGCACGCCCGGGCGCGGCACGGCAGCGCCGTCCGGTCACACCTCGATATCAGATGTGCGGCGGTTTCAGCAGCTCGCGCCCTCAGCCGGCAACGTCAGATCCACCAGGTAAGCCCCGACGTAGTCGTCCACGCACTGCTCACCCTGGAACGCCACCGTGTGCTGAGTCCCGTTGAAGGTCAACAACACTCCGCCGAGTTGCTTGGCCAGATCCACGCCGGCCTGGAACGGCGTGGCCGGGTCACCGGTGCTCGAGATCACCAGCACCGGCGACAGACCCGGCGCCGAGACGGTATGCGGGGTGCTCGTCGGGGGCACCGGCCAGAAGGCGCAGGTGCTCAGCGGCGCGTGGCCGGTGAAGTCGCCGTAGCTCATGAACGGGGCCACCTCACGCAGTCGGCGGTCCTCCTCGACGACCTTGGCGCGGTCGTTGATCGGAGGCTGGTCGACGCAGTTGACCGCGACGCGGGCGTCAGTGGCGTTGGTGTAGCGGCCCTGCGGATCGCGGCGCATGTACATGTCGGCGAGGGCGAGCATGGTGTCACCGCGGCCCTCGGTCATCTCGGTCAGGCCCCGGGTCAGATGCCGCCAGAGATTCGGGGAGTACAGCGCCATGATCGTGCCCACCAGGGCATCGTTGTAGCTCAGCCCGCGGGGGTCCTTGGTCGGCATCGGCTTCTCGACCAGCGGGTCCACCAAGCTCTTGTAGACATCGACGGCCTTGGCCGGGTCGGTGCCCAGCGGGCAGTCGGGGTCGTTCGCGCAGTCGGCGGCGTAGTCGTTGAACGCCTCCTGGAACGCCTCGGCCTGGTCGATATCGGCTTGAATCGGGTCGGCGTTGGGATCGACGGCGCCATCGAGGATCATCGCGCGGACCCGATCCGGGTACTCCTCGGCGTAGGCCGCTCCGATCCGGGTGCCGTAGGAGAAGCCGAGGTAGTTGATCTTCTCGTCACCGACCGCGGCACGCACCGCGTCGAGATCCTTGGCCACGCTGGCGGTACCGACGTTGGCCAGGAACTCGGTGCCCATCTTGTCGATGCAGCGCTGCACGAACTCCTTGGTGGTGTTCTCGATGCGCACGACGCCCTCGGGGCTGTAGTCCACCTGCGGATCGGCCCGCAACCGATCGTTGTCGGCATCGGAGTTGCACCACAGTGCGGGGGTGGACGATCCCACACCGCGGGGATCGAAGCCCACCAGATCGAAACGCTGGCGGACTTCCGACGGCATACCCTCCAGCAGACTGGCGGCCGCTTCCACACCGGACTCGCCGGGGCCGCCGGGGTTGATGATCAACGATCCGATTTTCTCGCCCAGGGCCGGGAACCGAATCAGCGCCAGGGTCGCCTGCGCCCCTTCCGGACTGTCGTAGTTCACCGGAACGGCGATCTTGCCGCACTGGGCGCTGGCCGGGATGGGCAGTGCGGCACCACCACCACCGCCGCCCGGTCCGCACGGCCCCCACTGGATCGGCTGGCCGATCTGGGGCTCGGCCAGGACCGCCCGGCCCGTCACCACGCTGCTGCATCCGGCACTGGCCGACAGCAGCAGGATGACGGCGGGAAACACCAGGGCGGTGCGGGCCGAGCGGGGGCGACGATGCAGCCTCATGGCCATCATGCTGCCATGGACCGACGATCTCCCTGGTAGCGCGGGGTCCGGGGCGTCTCAGCCGGTGGTGGCCGCCGCCAGCAGTTCACCCATCCCGGTGACGAACCCGTCGGCCATGTCCCAGAGGTCCGGGACGAGTTCCGGACAGGAGATCAGACCGACGTTGAGCCGCCCGTCGAGGGACATCACGGTGATGTTCAGTCCGGCGCCGTGGAAGATCGGACCCAGCGGGTACATGGCCTGCACCTGCGCGCCGAGGAAGTACAGCGGGATCTGCGGCCCGGGCACGTTCGAGACCACCAGGTTGTGCACCGGCCGCTCGGTCAACCGGCTACGCGCGTAGACCCGCATCGCGATACCGAACACCGCCGGGCCGGCGAACTGGCTCCAGTCCTGCAACAAGGTGGCGCCGATCGCCGAACTGTGTTCCTTGGCGGCGCTGTTGGCCGCGGCGATCGCCGCCAGTCGTTCGGCGGGGTCGGCGATCTGGGTCTGCAGGCTGGAGAACATGCCCGACACCTGGTTGCGGCCGGGCCGGTCGGAGCGGTCATGCACCGACACCGGCACCATCGCCACCAGGCTGGCTTCCGGCAACTCGTCGCGCTCGAGGAGGTAGGTACGCAGCACCCCGGACACGAGGGCCATCACCACGTCGTTGACCTTCGCGCCGAAATGGTTCTTGACGGTCTTGATGTCCTCGAGGTCGAGTTGGACGAAGGCGACGTTGCGGTGCGCGGTGATGCTCGCATTGAACGGTGTCGGCGGTGCGGCGAACGGGGAGGCCATCGACGCGGCGCCGCCCGCGACCCGTTTGACGGTGTCCACCACGGTGGTGACGGTGGCCGGCAGCACGTTGGTGGCCAGGGTGATCGGCCGGGTCGCGAACCGCCCCAGACCCCCGATCGCGATGCGCAGCGGATTGGTCCCGCGGCTGGCGTCCACCGGCTCCGGCGGCGCCGCGTCCGGTTCGATGCTGCACAGCTGGGACATAAGGTTCGCACCCGTCACCCCGTCGACGGCGGCGTGATGGATCTTGGTCAGCACGGCCAGCCGGCCACCCTTGCGGGCGTCGGTCCCGTCCAGGCCTTCGATCGCCCACATCTCCCACAGCGGGTGGCGGCGGTCCAGCGGCAGCGACGCGAGATGCCCGCAGATCTCGGCGAGTTCGACGCGTCCACCCGGAGCGGGCAGGCCGACGCGGTGCACATGCCGGTCAACGTCGAACTCGTCGTCTTCCACCCACACCGGGTGGTCGAGGTTGAGGAAACTGTTGGCCAGCCGTTCGCGGAAGGTCGGAATGGCCTTGACCCGGACGGCGAGCTCGTCGCGGAGCCGCTCGAAGCTGTACCCACCCGGGATGGTGGAGGCGTCCAACTCCAGCACCGAACACACGTGCAACGGCTGAGTGGAGGTTTCCAGATACAGGAAGCTGGCGTCGAGGCCGCTGAGCCGCTGCAGGTGCTGCATGTCCCGAATCCTAGGCGCGGCCGCTGTGAGCAACGGCACTCTGGCGGGATTGACTCGACGGACCCCGGCGGTGGCACACTTGAGGTGTCACGCGAACCCGGGGACCCGGATGGGCCACGAGGATCGAACCGACCAACGCTGGGGACAACATGTCAGAGCAGTCGCTCTACGGTGCCGGCCTGCCCGCACGCACCAAAATCCGTACGCATCATCTGCAGCGGATGAAGACCGAAGGCCACAAGTGGGCCATGCTGACCGCCTACGACTTCTCCACCGCCCGCCTCTTCGACGAGGCCGGCATTCCGGTGCTGCTGGTCGGGGACTCCGCGGCCAATGTGGTCTACGGCTACGACACCACGGTCCCGGTCTCGGTCGACGAACTCATCCCACTGGTACGCGGGGTGGTACGCGGAGCCGAGCACGCTCTGGTGGTGGCCGACCTTCCGTTCGGAAGCTATGAGGGCGGCCCGGCGCAGGCGCTGGCCACCGCGACCCGGTTCCTCAAGGAGACCGGGGCGCACGCGGTCAAACTGGAGGGCGGAGAGCGGGTCGCCCCGCAGATCGCGACGCTGACCGCGGCCGGCATCCCGGTGATGGCCCACATCGGCTTCACCCCGCAGAGCGTCAACCATCTCGGCGGGTTCCGCGTTCAGGGTCGCGGTGACGCGGCCGAGCAGACCGTCGCCGACGCGATCGCGGTGCAGGAGGCCGGCGCCTTCGCGGTGGTCATGGAGATGGTGCCCGCCGAACTCGCCACCCAGATCACCGGCAAACTGACCATTCCCACCGTCGGCATCGGCGCGGGCCCCAGCTGCGACGCCCAGGTGCTGGTGTGGCAGGACATGGCCGGGCTCACCAGCGGAAAAACCGCCAAGTTCGTCAAACGTTTCGGCGACGTCGGCGCCGAACTGCGCCGTGCCGCAGTCCAGTACGCCGACGAGGTGGCCACCGGCGCCTTCCCCGCCGAGGAGCACAGCTTCTGAGGGCCGTTCACTTCGGTGTGCAACGCTGGAAACCATGGCGAAGCCCGTAGGCCCGACCCGGCACACCGAACTGGAGACCAAGTTCGACGTCGCCGAGAACACCGTCTCCCCGTCGTTCGACGGACTTGCGGCGGTGGCACGGGTCGAGAAGCTACCGACGCAGTACCTGGAGGCGGTCTACTTCGACACCCCCTCCAACGATCTCGCGGCCAATCTGGTGACGCTGCGCCGGCGCACCGGGGGCAACGACGCCGGCTGGCACCTCAAGCTGCCGGCCGGCGCGGCCCGCACCGAAATCCGTTCCCCGCTGGGCACCGATCCCGGGTCGGTGCCCGAGGATCTGCTCGACGTGGTGCGTGCGATCGTTCGCGATCGCCCGTTGGCGCCGGTCGCGCAACTGTCCACCGTCCGCGACGTCACGATGCTCTACGGCCCGGAGAACTCCCCGCTGGCCGAGTTCTGCGATGACCGCGTCATCGCCAGGCGCACCGATCCGGCCGACGGCTCCACGGCCGCTGAGATGGGTTGGCGGGAATGGGAACTCGAGCTGGTCGACGGCGCGGGCGGGGATCCTGGCGGGATACTGGCCCGGCTGGCCAATCGGTTGTTCGACGCCGGCGCGGAGCCGGCCGGACACGGGTCGAAACTGGCCAGGGCCCTCGGCGACACGGTGCCGGAGCGGCCGGAGCC
>SYAB01000295.1 GCA_005787665.1 Actinomycetota bacterium | reverse complement strand
CTGCAGGTCGAGCACCCGGTGACCGAACTGACCACGGGGCTGGATCTGGTCGAGTGGCAGATCGCGGTCGCCGACGGCGACCACCTGGACGGCGAGCCCCCCGCCACGAGAGGCCATGCGATCGAGGCGCGGCTCTACGCCGAGGACCCGGCCCGGGGCTGGCAGCCGCAGTCCGGTCAGGTCCGCCATTTCGAGGTTCCCGGCACCGCAACACAATTCGGACCGTTGACTCGGACCGGCATCCGGCTGGACTCCGGTATCACCGACGGCACGGTGGTCTCCATCCATTACGACCCGATGCTGGCCAAGGTCATCTCCTTCGCACCCCACCGGGCCGGGGCGGCGCGGGTGCTCGCCGACGCACTGACCCGCACCCGGCTGCACGGGGTGGGCACCAACCGCGACCTGCTGGTCAACGTGCTGCGCCACCCCGCTTTCCTGGCCGGGGAGACCGACACCGCCTTCTTCGACACCCACGGCCTCGCCGAGCTCGCCGCCCCCCTGGCCGACCGGCACCTGGTGCGTCTCTCGGCGGTGGCGGCGACGCTGGCCGGCGCCGCCCACAACCGGGCCACCGCGGTCGTGCTGGCAGCGGTTCCCAGCGGCTGGCGCAACGTGGTCTCGGCCCACCGGCAGACCACCTTCCGCGATGACGGGGGCGACGAACACCGGGTGGCCTATCGGTTCACCCGCAGCGGGGTGGTGCTGGCCGAGGACCCCGAGGTGCGCGCGGTGTCGGTCACCTCCGACGCGGTGGTGCTGGCCTGCACTCGCGACGGGTGCGCGGTGGAGACCGAGTTCACGGTGTCGCGCGACGGGGAACGGGTCTGGGTCGATTCCCCCACGGGCACGGTGGCTCTCGCCGAGATGCCCCGCTTTCCGCGGCCCGACTCCGCCGTCGAGCGGGGCTCACTGCTGGCGCCGATGCCCGGTTCGGTGATCCGGCTGGGCGCCGCCCTCGGCGATCCGGTCACCGCCGGGCAGCCGCTGATCTGGCTGGAGGCGATGAAGATGGAGCACACCATCGCCGCCCCCGCCGACGGCGTGCTCACCCGTCTCGACGTCACCGTCGGCCAGCAGGTCGAGGTCGGCGCCGTCCTGGCCCGGGTCGAAGACCCCGACAACCCCGAGAACCCCGCCGAGGAGGAACCATGACCGACACCAGTTTCATCGAGAGTCCCGAACGTCAGGCACTGCGCAAGTCGGTGGCCGCGCTGGGCGCCAGCTACGGCCCGGACTACTACCTGGAACGGGCCCGCACCGGCGGCCACACCGACGAATTATGGCGGGAGGCAGGCCAACTCGGCTTCATCGGGGTGAACCTGCCCGAGGAGTACGGCGGGGGCGGCGCCGGCATGTACGAGCTGGCCCTGGTGATGGAGGAACTGTCGGCGGCGGGCTGCCCGCTGTTGATGATGGTGGTCTCCCCCGCCATCAACGGCACCATCATCGCCCGGTTCGGCACCGACGAGCAGAAGCGACGCTGGGTGCCCGGTATCGCCGACGGCTCGATCACGATGGCATTCGCCATCACCGAACCCGACGCCGGCTCGAACTCCCATCGCATCACCACCACCGCTCGCCGCGACGGCGGCGACTGGATCCTGTCCGGCCAGAAGGTGTGGATCTCCGGGGTGGACCAGGCCCAGTACGTGCTGGTGGTGGGTCGCACCTTCCGGGAAGGAGTGGCCGCGTCGGAATCCCTGCGCCCCGCCCTGTTCGTCGTGCCCACCGACGCCCCGGGCTTCACCTTCACCAAGATCCCGATGGAACTGACCATGCCGGAGAGCCAGTTCCAGGTGTTCCTCGACGAGGTGCGACTGCCCGCCGACGCGCTGGTCGGCGCCGAGGACGCCGCGATCGCCCAGTTGTTCGCCGGCCTGAACCCGGAACGGATCATGGGTGCGGCCAGTGCCGTCGGCATGGGTCGCCTCGCACTGGAGAAGGCGTGCGACTACGTCAAGACGCGGCAGGTCTGGAAGACTCCGATCGGAGCTCACCAGGGCATCGCGCATCCGTTGGCGCAGAACCACATCGAACTCGAGCTCGCCCGGCTGATGATGCAGAAGGCCGCCACGCTCTACGACGCCGGCGACGAGATGGCCGCCGCCGAGGCGGCGAATATGGCCAAGTACGCCGCCGGTGAGGCCTCGACCCGGGCGGTCGATCAGGCCGTGCAGTCGATGGGCGGCAACGGCCTGTCCCAGGAGTACGGGGTGGCCGCGATGCTGGTGGGCTCCCGGCTGTCGCGGATCGCCCCGGTCAGCCGCGAGATGGTGCTGAACTTCATCGCTCAGAGCTCCCTCGGCCTGCCCAGGTCGTACTGATGACGGCGGTCGTCTGCCAGCTCGACGGCGCGGTCGCGCGGCTGACGCTGGATTCCCCGCACAACCGCAACGCGCTGTCGGCCACCCTGGTCCGCGAGTTGCACGACGGCCTGCGGCGCGCCGCCGACGATCCGGCGGTGCGGGCGGTGGTGCTGGGCCACACCGGCAACACCTTCTGCGCCGGCGCCGACCTGTCGGAGGCCACCGGCGGGGACCCGCAGCAGGCCGCCGCCGGGCGGGCCCGCGAACTGACCGCCCTGCTGCGGGCGATCGTGGCGTGTCCGAAGCCGGTCCTCGCCGCCGTCGACGGCCACGTCCGGGCCGGCGGGATGGGCCTGGTCGGCGCCTGCGATCTCGCGATCGCCGGCCCGCGCAGCAGTTTCGCGCTGACCGAGGCCCGGATCGGGGTGGCCCCGGCGATCATCTCGTTGACCCTGCTGCCCAAGCTGGATCCGCGCGCGGCCGCGCGCTACTACCTGACCGGGGAGACTTTCAATGCCCGCCGGGCCGCGGAGATCGGCCTGGTGACCGTCGCCGCCGAGGACGTCGGCTTCGCCGTCGACGCGGTCACCGCCGATCTGGCCAAGGCCTCACCCCAGGGTTTGGCAGCGTCGAAGGCGCTGACCACCGAAGCGGTGCTGGCCGGCTTCGACCGCGACGCCGACCGGTTGGCGCAGGAGTCGGCGCGGTTGTTCGTCTCCGAGGAGGCCCGCGAGGGAATGCTGGCATTCCTGGAGAAGCGACCGCCGCGCTGGGCCGGCTAACACGTGGATGACGGATAGCCGCCGGGCTTTCTGGGGTGCGCCCGTGCGTCGTAGGCTCGGGGGGCTATGAGCACGAGCCAACCGCGCCCCCGCGACTCCCCTACGGGCGCCTCCGACGACGACCGGATTCAGGTCGCCCAGTTGCTCTCCGAGGCGGCCTCCCACGGTCGCCTGACCCTCGAGGAGTACGAGACGCGGCTGGCCCGGACGTACGCCGCGGCGAGCTACGGCGAACTCGAGCGGATCACCAATGACCTGCCGGAGGCCATGGAGTACCGGCGCGGCAAGAGTCGACCGGCGCCGTCGACCATGCTGCTGGCCATCCTCAGCGGATTCGAGCGACGGGGCCGCTGGTATGTGCCGGGACGGATGACGACGTTCACCCTGTTCGGGGGTGGTGTGATCGATCTTCGCTATGCCGACTTCACCTCTGCCGACGTGGAAATCCACGCCTACTCGATCCTGGGCGGGCAGACGATCCTGCTTCCGCCCGAGGTGAACGTCGAGATCGACGGCCGCGGCGTGATGGGCGGCTTCGACCGCGATGCCCAGGGCAAGGGTGCCCCCGGTGCGCCGAGAGTCAAGATCACCGGGTTCTCGCTGTGGGGCGGCGTGGGAGTCAAACGCCGCAAACGCGCCGCGGGCGGGTCCTGACCCGGAGCGCACATCGGCCCCCTCCCGAACGGGAGGGGGCCGATGTGATGGTGTGCTGACTACTCGGAGTCCGCGGTACCGCTGTCTGCGCTCGCGCTTCCGGCATCGGCGCTCGCGCTGCCGGCGTCGGAGGCATCCGCCTTGGCGGCACCGCCCAGCGCGGACTGCACCGACTTGGTGACCCGCTCCACAGCGCTGCGAACCGGCCGCTTCGGCGCCTTGACCGGAGCCGGCTCGGCATCGGCCGGGGCCGACTCGGTGACCTCGTCGGCGACGTCCGCGGGAACCTCGACCGGGGTCACCGGCTCGGTCTCGTCGACCTCGGTGACCTCCTCGACCGCGGCCGGAGCCTCGTCGACCGCGGCGGGCTCCTCGGCCGGCGCGGCCTCGTCGACCGGGGTGACCGCGACGTCATCGGCGGACTCCTCGACCTCTGAGGCGCTGTCCTCGGTCGCCACCGACTCGACGTCCGCGGGTGCGCTCACCGTCGCGACGTCGGGCTCGGCCACAGCGACGGCGCTGCGCAACGACGGCACCGAGGCAGCGGCCGCCAGTGTGGTCGCCGGCGTGGACGCGGCCCCGCCCGGGAGGAGGTCGCCCAGACCGACGATCGCCTGGGTGATGTAGTCCGTCACATAGGCGAGCAGGCCGGAGAATCCCTGCGGGCCGGTGATACCGGTGAGTTCGTTGGCGTAGCCGTAGGCGAACGCGGAGATACCGCCGGCGACCCAGGGGCCGACCACCGGAACCGCGCCGACCACCGAGATGGCCACCGGCACGACGACCTGCAGAAGAATGGTCGACAGGGCCGTCGGCCCCTGGAAGGCCAGCGCGATGGCGTCGTAGATCGCCTGGTTGGCCAGCGGGCCGGGCGGGATCAGGTATTCCGGGTTGTCAGGGCCGGGGGGCAGATCGGGATCGTAGGCCGGGTTCGGCACACCTGGCTGGAACGGCTGCTGGATGACGTACTGCACGCCGATGGGCCAGCCCCCCTCGAAGACGTAGTTGATCGCCGAGGGCGACCAGGTGGTGGCATCGGGGGAATCGCCGTTGAACAGCGCGTCCAACAGCATGTAGGCGACGCCGGAGGGACCGTTGATCGAGCAGTCGTAGTTGCACTGCGGCAGCAAGATGTCGGAAACCGGTTCCTCCGGGTCGATGTTGATCGGCCCGATGGTGAAGCCCCATCCGGTGAACAGCGCGTACTCGATGGCGGTCGGGTCGGTGAGGAACGCCCAGAAGGTCTCGAAGTTGGACAGTTCGTACTGCGCCTGGGACAGCGCCGGCGGCGTCGGCAGGGTCGGCAGCGAGAGGCTGGGTGTCACCACCGGGGTGGCCGCGACGACGGCGGCAGCGCTGGCCAGCGCCACTCCCGTTTTGGTGAACGAATTCAGGCGAGTCGCCATGCTCTGGGTCCCCTTAGGTGTGCGGTCCGCGCTCCGTCGGACTCGTCGGTTTGCTGACGCCCATCTCCGATGGTCGCTCTCATGCTACGGGCATGTTTGCCATCAGGCAAATCTCAGGGTGCTCGTTTGACGCCTGTCAATTCTGTTCCCTACCGTTTCAGGAACATCAACCTGCCCCGTTCGGTTGCTGGCCCTGGGCCATCAGCAGAAGCTGAGCGGATTCATATGCTGCTCTCAGCTAACGGTAACCCCAGGGATGTTTGCCAGAAACATTGCGGTGCATTTCGCTCCGGGCCGAATCAACGCCGCCGCTGTTAGCCGCCAGCAAACGCCGACCGCAACGGTCCCCGGGCCCGTTTCCTACCGTGACCAGTCCGTCACCATCACGGCTGCGGCACCGAGCAATCGGTGACGCCGACGTTGCCGAAAGCCCCAGCGGCGATCCGCTGCCGTGTGGCCACGAAAGCCGGCGAAATCGCGTCACCGCCGCGCCGCCCCGGACGTCGCGTCCGGCCGCCCGGCCGCGGTGGTAGCTCAACTCAACGGCGGCGGCGGGCACGCAGGTAGTCACCCACCACCGCCGCGCCGAGGCCGTCGAGGTCGGGCACCACGACCCGGCCCTCCACCCGCCGGGCCACCTGGTCGATGAATCGGGCCAGGCCCGGATCGTCGCCGAGCCGGAAGATGGTGACCTGCGCACCCAGTCGGGCCACCTCGTCGAATCCGCGAACGGTGTGGGCGATGGTGCGCGGGTGCGGCGGGTAGTCGAAGTAGACGTGGGTGCCGCGCTCGCCGTAGTTCTCCAGGTGAGCGGTGGGCTCTCCGTCGGTGACGATCAGCACCACCGGCTGGGCGGCCGGGTGGCGGCGCAGATGCCGGCCGGCCAGCGCCAGCGCGTGGTGCAGGTTGGTGCCCTGCTCGTAGGCGCCCTCCAGACCGGTGAGTTCGGCGGCGGTCACCGTGCGCGCGTGCCGCCCGAAGGCGACGATCTGCAGCGCATCTGCTCGGAACCGGGTGCTCACCAGATGGTGCAGAGCCAGGGCCGTCTGCTTCATCGGAAGCCACCGGTTCTCCATCACCATCGAGAACGAGGTGTCCACCAGCAGCGCGACGGCGGCCTGGGTGCGGGTCTCGGTTTCGGACACCTCGACGTCGTCGACGGCGATCCGCAGCGGCCCGTCCTCCCCCTCGGACCCGGCCCGCCGCAGGACGGCATTGGTGATCGTTCGGGTGACGTTCCACGGTTCGGTGTCGCCGAACTCCCACGGGCGGGTCGCGCCGGTGAGCTCGCCGGCCGCCCCGGCGCGGCGGGTCTCGCGCTCGCCGTGGCGCCCCGAAAGCTGTTGGGCGACATCGCGCAACGCGGCCCGGCCGAGCTGGCGCATGGCTTTCGGCGACAGCCGCCACTTGCCGTCCGCGCCGCGGTCGAGGAATCCCTGGTTGATCAGGGCGCGCTCCAACTCGGCCAGCGTGCGCGCGTCGACGGCAGCCTCCTCGCCCAGCTGGCGGGCCAGCGCCTCGAGGTCGACATCGTCCATCGTGGCCCCCGAGTAGCTCTGCGACAGCTGCTCGGCGAGTTGCTCGAGTTCGGCGATATCGGCCAGCGCCTGTGCCCCCTGGCCCATCCCGAGCGGGTTGTCGCCGGAGAACTCCGCCGAACCGTTCCAGTCCTCGCCGGGCCGGGCCGCCTGCAGGTGGCCGTCCAGCCGGCTCAGCGCGTTCATCAGTTGCGGCGAGCCGAAGGCCTGCTGCGCGAGGGCGTCCAGTTCGGCCCGCTGCTCAGGGCTCAGGCTGTTACGGAAACGCTGGGCGGCGGCCGCCCGCTTGGACAGTGAGTCCAGCAACTCCTCGACGTTGCCGGGATTCTCCGGAAAGTACTGCCCGTGTTTGGCCATGAAATCGTCGAAGTCCTGCGGGGAATCCTCACCACGGGAGTGCTTGTCGAGCAGGTCGTTGAGATCGTCGAGCATCTCGGCGACCGCCTGACGGTCGGAGTCGGTGGCGTTCTCCAGGGCCTGCTTCATCCCGGCGAAACGCTGATCGAGTATCTCCCGGCCGAGCAGGTCCTTGATCTGCTCATAGCGCTGCCGGGCCTCGGGGCTGCGCCAGTCATATTCGGCGAGTTCCGCGACGGCCTTGGCCGGGGACGGTGACAGCGATTCGATCTGCAATTCGGCGAACCGGGCGTCGTCGTCAAGCGCCCGGGCCAGTTCCTTGCGCTCGGCCAGCACCGCTTCGTCGAGCAGCTTCTTGATCTCCTGCAGAGTCCCGTCGAGGTTGTTGCGCGCCAATAGTTCCCGGCGTCGTCGGTTGACCTCGGCGGCCAGCCGGTCGGCACCTTTGAGGTTCTTGTTGCCCCGGCGCAGCAGTTCGGACAACGCACGCCGGGGCGAGGAACCCTCCATGACGTCACGGCCGATCTGCTCGAGCGCCTCCCGCAGATCCACCGGCGGCGCCAGCGGGTCCGGGCCGCCGGTGTAACCGGAGTAGCGCGAGTCGTGCGCCCGCATGGACATCAGCCGTAGACCGTTTCACCGTCGTCGGTCGTCTTGTCGATCTTCTTGGCCAGGTAGAGCGCCTCCAACGCCAACTCCAGTGCGGCCGCGCGCTGACCCTCGGTCTGGGCGTCCAGTCGGTCCGCAATCGCCTCGATGACCGGCAGGTCGGGCAGCGCCGCCAGCACGTCCTTGGCCGGGACCTGCTGGCCGGTGGTGACTTCGGCGTTCTCCACCGCGGTCACCAGCGGCCCGACGTCGATCCCACCCAGTGCCTTCTGGGCGGTGTCGGCGGTCGCGCGGCGCAGCAGATGCTCCAGCACCGCCTGTTCGCGGCCCTCCTCGCCGGACTCGAATTCGAGCTTGCCGCGCAGCACGTCGATCACCGTGGCGAGGTCGACGATGCGAGCCACCGGTTCGTCCTCGCCGAGGATCGCGCCGCGGTGACGGGCCGAGGCCGCCACCGTCTCGGCCGCGGCGATGGCGAATCGCGCCGAAACCCCGGAGCGCTGGTCCACCGCATGCGACTCGCGCAGGTAGCGGGCGAAGCGCGCGACGATCTGCAGCAGGTAGCCGGGAACCTGTGCGGTCAGGTGCGCCTCCTGACTGATGACGTCGATCTCGGCGTCCAGTTCACGCGGGTAGTGGGTGCGGATCTCGGCGCCGAACCGGTCCTTGAGCGGGGTGATGATCCGGCCCCGGTTGGTGTAGTCCTCGGGGTTGGCGCTGGCGACCACCACCACATCCAGCGGCAGCCGCAGGGTGTAGCCGCGGACCTGGATATCGCGCTCCTCCATCACGTTGAGCATGGCCACCTGGATGCGCTCGGCCAGGTCGGGGAGTTCGTTGACCGCGACGATCCCGCGGTGCGCCCGCGGGATCAGCCCGTAGGCGATCGTCTCGGGGTCGCCCAGGGTGCGACCCTCGGCCACCTTGATCGGGTCGATATCGCCGACCAGGTCGGCGACGCTGGTGTCCGGGGTGGCCAGTTTCTCGAAGTAGCGCTCGCTGCGGTGCCGCCACTCGACGGGCAGGTCGTCGCCGAGTTCGGCGGCCCACCGGAGGGATTGCGGGGTGATCGGGGTGTACGGATGCTCGCCCAGTTCGGATCCGGCGATCACCGGGGTCCACTCGTCGAGCAGGTTGGCCAGTGACCGCAGCAGCCGGGTCTTGCCCTGACCGCGCTCGCCGAGCAGCACGATGTCATGGCCGGCGATCAACGCGCGCTCCAACTGGGGCAGCACGGTGTCGGAGAAACCGAAGATGCCCGGCCACACGTCCTCGCCGGCAGCCAGCGCGGCCAGCAGGTTCTCCCGGATCTCAGCCTTGATGCCGCGCTCGCGGTGGCCGGAGGCGCGTAGTTGTCCGACGGTGGCAGGGAGGCCGTCCGGGCCTGCAGGCCGGCGACCATGGTCTGAGGGAGCAGTCACGCCCCCCACGCTACGACGGCTGTCGACCCCGTGCCGCCCCGGTCAGTGTTCCGTCACACCCGCGAGCAGACACTGCCGACCCCGGACCGCGGCGTGTCGCGGGTCCGCAGTGTCTGCTCGCGGGGAAGCCGGGGGCGCCTGGGGGGCTCAGTGAGCGAAGTGACGCGCGCCCGTGAGATAAAGGGTGATCCCGGCGGCGGCCGCCGCGGCGGTCACCTCATCGTCGCGGACCGAGCCACCCGGGTGCACGACGGCCTTCACCCCGGCCGCGGTCAGGACCTCCAGCCCGTCGGGGACCGGGAAGAACGCGTCGGAGGCGGCCACCGCGCCGCGGACCCGGTCACCGCCGCGTTCGACCGCCAACCGGGCCGCGTCGACCCGGTTCACCTGACCCATGCCGACGCCCACGGTCGCGCCGTCGGCGGCGATGACGATCGCGTTGGACTTCACCGCGCGGCAGGTACGCCAGGCGAAGGCCAGGTCGGTCAGCGTCGCGGCATCGGCCGCCGCGCCGGTGGCCAGCGTCCAGTTCGCCGGATCGTCACCCGGGCTGTCCAGTCCGTCGCGTTCCTGCATCAGCAACCCGCCGGCGATCTGGCGGATCTCCACGCCGTCGATCGCGGGCTCGGCAGCCACCAGCACCCGAATGTTCTTCTTGCGGGCCAGCACCTCGACGGCGCCTTCCTCGTAGGCCGGCGCCACGATGACCTCGGTGAAGATCTCCGACACCCGTTCTGCCATCTCCCCGGTGACCTCGGTGTTGGTCGCGATCACCCCCCCGAAGGCGCTCAGCGGATCGCAGTCGTGGGCCTTGCGGTGCGCATCGGCCACCGACACCGAGGAGATCGCAATACCGCACGGATTGGCGTGCTTGATGATCGCGACGCAGATCTCCTCGTGGTCGAACGCGGCGCGCCAGGCGGCATCGGCATCGGTGAAATTGTTGTAGCTCATCTCTTTCCCGTGCAGCTGCATGGCCTGCGCGAGACCCGGCCAGCCGGCGTCGTCACTGTAGAGCGCGGCCTGCTGATGCGGATTCTCCCCGTAACGCAGCACGGCGGTGCGCCGCCAGTTGCGGGCGAACCACTGCGGCAGTTCGCCGGATGCGCCGCCGTGCTCGGGTGCCAGTGTCGAACCCATCCAGGTCGCCACCGCGATGTCGTAGTCAGCGGTGTGCCGAAAGGCCAGTGAGGCCAGTCTCTTCCGCTCCTCCAGGGTGAATCCACCCGACCGGACCGCGGCGAGCACGCCGTCGTAGCCAAGGGGCTCGACCACGACCGCGACGCTGGCATGGTTCTTGGCCGCCGCGCGGACCATCGACGGCCCGCCGATGTCGATCTGCTCGACACACTCGTCGATCTCGGCCCCCGAATCCACCGTCTCGCTGAACGGGTAGAGGTTGACGACGACGAGATCGAAGGGCGCGATCTTCAGCTTCTCCAGCGCCGCAACATGTTCGGGATTGCGGGTGTCGGCGAGCAGACCCGCATGGATATGTGGGTGCAGGGTCTTGACCCGGCCGTCGAGCACTTCCGGGAACCCGGTCACGAACTCCACCGGAGTGACCGGAATGCCCTTGTCGGCAATGGTTTTCGCGGTCGAACCCGTGGACACGATGTCCACGCCCGCGTCGTGCAACCCCTGCGCGAGCGGGATGAGTCCACTCTTGTCGTACACGCTGATCAGAGCCCGACGGATGGGCTTCTTGCCGATCAATGTCTGTGTCATCCGAGCATCGCCTTCCTACCGGTCCAGGTCACACCGCGCGTCGCCAGCGCGGCCAGCACATCCACCAGCAGTCGTCGTTCGACGACCTTGATGCGTTCGTGCAGAGTCTCCTCGGTGTCGGCGTCGTGCACGTCGACAGCCTGCTGGGCCAGGATCGGCCCGGTGTCCATCCCGGAGTCCACCAGGTGCACGGTGCATCCGGTGACCCTGACCCCATAGTTCAGCGCATCGCGTACCCCGTGCGCGCCGGGGAAGGACGGCAGTAGGGCCGGATGGGTGTTGACCACCCGGCCGGGAAACCGAGACAGGAACTCCGGGCCCAGGATCTTCATGAATCCGGCCGAGACGACGAAGTCCGGCGCGTGGCCGGCGGTTGATGCGGCGATCGCGGCGTCCCAGGCCAGACGGTCCGGGTAGTCCCGCAGACGCTCGCAGTAGGACGGGATACCGGCGTCGGCGGCGATCTGCGCGGCCCGGCAGTCCCGGTCGACGCCGACGGCGACCACCCGGGCCGGGTAGTCCCCGACGGCGGCGTCCAGCAGCGACCGCAGCAACGATCCGGTGCCCGAAGCCAGAACCACCAGGCGGGCCGGCGCACTGGGCGGCACTCGGATCGGTTCGGGCACGGCGACGACTCTAACCGCCGGCGGTCAGGCCGGCGGCTGCCCGGTGTCGGTATCGATATCGGCGTCGACGAACATCAGATCCTCGACGTCCTCGGCCTCCGGAGCCGGCTTGACCGGTGGCGGTGGCGGTGGCGGCTCGGGCTCTGGCTCGGGCTCGGG
>SYAB01000294.1 GCA_005787665.1 Actinomycetota bacterium | reverse complement strand
CCTTGGTACCTGGCGGGCCGCCGGGGATCTTCGCCAGGACAAGGTTGACGATGTTCTCGGTCATCTCGTGCTCGGCCCCGGAGATCCACATCTTGGAGCCGAAGAGCCGGTAGCTGCCGTCGGGCTGTGGTTCGGCACGGGTGGTGATGTCGGCCAGCGAGGACCCGGCCTGGGTCTCCGAGAGCGCCATGGTTCCGGAGAACCGGCCGGCCAGCATGGGTTTGACGAAGGTCTCGATCTGCTCGGCGGTGCCAAACGTCGCCAGCAGGTTGGCGTTGGCCATGGTCAACATCAGATAGCCGGCCGTGCTGACGTTGGCCGCGGCGAACCAGGCGAAGGCGGCCTGGGCGACGGCGACGGGCAACTGTGCGCCCCCGAGACCCTCATCCATCGCCATCGCGATCACATCGGCGGCGGCCACGGCGTCGAGGGCTTGTTTGACCTCAGGGATGACGCTGACCACCTTCCCGTCGAAGGTCGGCTCGTGGGCGTCGCTCTTCTTGTTGTGGTTGGCGAAAAATCGCGTGGCCAACTGTTCGCACAACTCGAGCACTGCGTCGAACGTCTCGCGGGAGTGCTCGGCGAATCGCTCGCGTTTGGGCAACTCCTCGATCAGCAGCCAGTCGTAGAGCAGGAAGTCCAGATCGCGGCGAGATATCAACATCGACCGCATGGGAGTCCTGCCCCGGGCGTCGGCCATCAGGTTCGCTGGGATCCCTGGACGGCGAAGGACCCGGGTCCGGCAAAGGCGATCAGCAGGAAGGCGAAGCAGTACAGCACCGCCAGTTCGCCGCCGTTCTGGATCGGCAGCAGCCCGTCGGGTTGGTGTTCGGTGAAGTAGGCGAAGGCCATGGTGCCCGAACCGAGAAGCGCAGCCAGCCGGGTCAGCAGGCCGAGCGCCACCAGTAGTCCCACCACCAGTTCGATCAGACCGGCCCACCAGAACGGCCATGTTCCGAACGGCACCATGCCGCCCTTGGTCGCCGGCCAGCCGAACAGCTTGGCCGTGCCGTGAAGGGCGAACAAGAGGCCGATGATGATCCGGAACAGGCCCAGCACGGGCGCGGAGAACTGCTCGAGTTTGGCGTCGACGGCGTGAGTCATGAAACGACGATACGTCGCCTATCGGGATGACGGGCTGTGAATGCCCGGCAGGTGCATCATGCGCCGGCGAAACCTTCGTTCAGGGAAACAGGGTCCCGTTCTCCCGTGCCGCCTCGAGGTAGATCGGCGGCAGCGTGACCCCGCGGCGCGCCAGTGCCTCCTGACGAACCGCCACCTCGAAGTGCGACGACTCCACCGCCGGCGGCGGACCGGGGGTGGAGCGGTCATCCAGCCAATCCAGGGCCAGCCGAATGGCACTCTCCCCGTAGTAATCCGGCGGCGGAGAGAAACTCAGGGCACCGCCACCGGCGACGAATTCGATCTGTGTACCGATCGGCAGGGGCCGGGCGTTGTCCTGTGTCCAGCGGCTCATCTCTGCGGCGCTCCGCACGACTCCGTCGTCATCGGGCAGGTCCTGGTCTCCGAGGATCAGAAGCGCGTCCACACCGGCAACCCGTTCGACGAACTCACGCCATGCGCCCGCCGTACTCACCAGCGCCTTCTCGGACACCTGTGCCGGACCCCAGTCGAACCCGCTGAGATCAGCCAACTCGGCGCGGTCGGTCACGGTGTCGACCCCGAGGACCGCGACTGTGGGCGTCCGTCCGGGAAACATCTGAATAAGACCTTCCCGCAACGCTTCCCACGGCATGGTCTCGGCGATACCCGAGACGTTGGGAGCACCGCTGTAGCCGTAATCGGCGGCAGGCCGGTTGATCGAGACGTAGAGGATGTCGGGTCGTTCGCGTCCGACATAGTCCCGGGCGAGCAACTCGTTGGCCTCGTCGTCGATCGCGATGAGCATGTCGGGCTTGAACCTGTCGATGGCGCGGCGCGCCTCGGCGGCGGCGACCGCGGAGTTTCGACTCCCGGTGGGTCCGGCGATCCCCAGGTAGTTCCATTCCACGCTCAGCGGGCGTCGGTTCTGCTCCAGGGCCTGCCGCATTCCGCGGTCGACCTGCTCGACCCAGGGTGATCCCTGGGTACCCGAGTGCAACACCAGGATGCGTGGCTTCCCGGCGTTGAAGAACCCGAGCAGCAGGATGAAGGCGAGCAGGAAGCCGCCGATCAGCAGGTTTCTCCAGAGCCGTTTCATATCAGACCCAACCATCCCCACCACGGGATCGACGCGAACACGACGATCACCCGCGCCAGGCTCATCAGCAGGTTGTAGCGATGGAACCCGCGCTCGTCGGTCTCGTCGAACAGTCCTTCGGCGCGGATCTGGATGATGCCGTTGGTGCCCTGATGGCGGAAGAATGAGATGTCACTGAAGATGGCCGCGCAGAAGACGCAGATCCACGGATGAATACCCTGCGTCGCCGCGACAGGCAGCAGCACGATCGCCGCGGTCAGCATGCCGGCGGTCACCGGCAGAACCAGTCGCACGGCGAGGGTGACGGCCAGCGCTACCAGGATGAACACGACGATCCGGCCGTCGATGAAGTCGAACGCGTGATCCGCCGAACGGGCGAGCGCCTGGGCCAGGCCCAGATGGTTCATGATCCGCATCAGGCTTTCGATGCCGAGGAGGAAGAAGATCATCGGCCAGTCCAACTGGCGCTGAAAGTCCTTGCGCGCCAGCACCCCGGTGAGCAGAAGTGCGAGCAGCACGCATCCGGCCAGATATGCCGGTTTGACGTGATGCCAGCTCACCGTTGCGCTGCCCACAAGGAAGAAAAGGAATCCTCCCGCCGCGACCCACTCCTTCGGATTGAGCGGACCCATGTCGCGCAGGCTTTTTTCGATCTGATCGCGCGGCAACGGAGATTCCGCACCGGTCGGGAACAGCCGCGGAACCAGCAACAGATGGATCACCGTCACACCCACCGCCGCAACCGCCGCCGCCACCAACCAGAACAGGCCGCTGAATTCGGACTGAACCTGAGCCGGCAGCAGACTGAGTGCGGCGATGTTGGACGCCTTGCTGGTCACCATCATCGGTGAGAACAGCAGCGCGCCACCGAACATGGCGACCAGCAGTGCCGTGCGGGCCGAGCCACGCGGCGGTAACCGCAGTCCGTTGACCATGTCCTTGTACACCGGCATCAGCAGCGACATCCGGGCGTTGGTAGAGGGCATTAGCGGGGACAGCGCGGAGCCGGATCCCAGCAGGGTGACCTGATGCCACACCGCCTTGTCCGGCAGGCGCAGCAGCAGTCGAAGCATCAGGCGGTAGCTGAGGCCGGAGGCGCTGATCACCGCCGCCAGCGCGTACACCCCCAGCAAGAGCAGCAGCGAGGGCGACGAGAAACCCGCCAGCGCGACCTCTGGCGGAGCCAGGCCGACGATGAGAGCTGCGACGACGGCGACGAGTGCGGGGACGAATTCGTCGACCAGCCCGAACACCCAGAACAGCACGGCGAGTCCGAGCATCGCGGCGAACATCGAGGACGGAACGCTGAAGCCCGCCGCGAAGGCGGCGACGTACAGCACGGGCGGCACTAGCAGAACCGCGGCCCAACCAACCACTTCGGAGATGGCGACGTCGTCGCCGCCGCCGTCGGGGCGGCGAAGCCGTGCGATCACCGCGATGACCGCGATGATGCCGGCCAGCGTCGCGAAAACCGGCCAGTGCGAGGTGAAGACGTGGGTGAACCGCGCCTCGGCCCCGGCCGCCATCGGATCAGGCTAACAGCGTCTGTGAGACCACGAGTTGTCGTGCAATGCGCAGTCCGGCAGCGGCACCGGGGCTGAACTGGCGAAGGGACCTCGCCGTCGAGGTGATGGATCTGAACGGGTGACATCTCAACGCTATGGTTTGGCGATGAGCGGAAACCAGATGCTGGTCCTGAACCGGGCCGATCTCGACAGCCTCGGCCTGACCTGGACCGAGATCATCGACGTCCTCGAGGACGCCTTCCGGCAGAAGGCCCTGGGACTGGTGCAGAACCCGCCCAAGCCGAAGGTCACCTCGCGCGGGGATGACGCGTTCATTCACGCGATGCCGGCCTATCTCGGCGGGTCGGACAAGATCGGCCTGAAGTGGGTGGCCGGCTACGAGCAGAACAATGCAAAGGGCCTGCCCTACATCTACGGCGTGATGATCATGAACGATCCGGAGACCGGGCGCCCGGTCGCCCTGCTCGACGGCGGCTGGATCACCGAGATGCGGACGCCCGGAGTCTCCGGGGTGACGATGCGGCACGTTCCCGGCGATCCCCACCATCTTGCGATCGTCGGCTGCGGACTTCAGGGCCACCGTCACCTCGAGGTGGCACTGGAGGTCCATCCGGGTCTGACCCACGTCACGGCCTATGACCGCAACGGGGGCCGGGCCCGGGACCTGCTCGACCGTGCCGGAGACCGGGTGACCCGGGTCGCCGACTCGCCGACGGATGCCGTCACCGGCGCCGACCTGGTGATCACCACCATCACCGTGCCCCTGGACCCGAAGCTGGACTGCCTCAATACCGACCCCAATGCGCTGCTGCTTCCGGTGGACTACGACGACGCATTGGCGCAGCGGGCCTTTGACGACGCGGTGGTCTACTGCGTCGACGACCTCGGCCAGTACGGATCGGTTGCGAACACGATGTACTTCTTCGGATTGCCCACACCCGACACGCACCTGGCCGCGGTGGTCTCCGGCGAGTACGAGGTGCCCGCCACCGGCCGCCGGATGTTCCTCAACATGGGGATCGCGATGGACGACGTGGCGCTGAGTGCGCTGATTCTCGAGCGGGCGCCGGCGGCCGGAGTGGGCCGCTACATCGAGTTTCCCTGACAGGAGATCGTAGTATCCGTCGTGAGGTTGACCACGGAGACGGGTGTGTGATGGCGGCAAACCGGCAGACATGGGTGCGGGCGACTCTGGGCGCGGGAGCCGTGGCCGCGGGGGTGGGAACGGCCCTGGTCGTCGGTCCCGGGCTGGCGACGGCCGCGGCCGACGATGCCGGCGGCGACCGCGGCGCGGTCCGTGCCGGCCAGGACCGCACTCCCGGGGCCAAGGCAACGTCGCGCCGGGATTCTCGCCCCGCCCGTGTCCCGGCGTCGGCAGCCACTCGGACGGCTAACGGCGCCGCGAGGTCGGCCAACGCCGCCGCGGCGTCCAGCGATGTCGCAGCCGCCCCAGCAGTGAAAGAACCTGCGGCCAGCCGGTTTTCTCGTCCGGCTCGCTCGTCGCTGCGGACAGCGGCTCAGACGTCGGCGACCGCCACCGAGGCCGCGGGCACCGCACGCGTCTCCCCAGGAGTCGCCCCGGCGGCCGGCGTCGGCGAGCAAGCCGCAAGCGCTGCCCTACCGGCGCCGCAGGCGGTGGCGCCCTGGGCCGCTGCGGCCGTCCCCGCCGACCCCGGACCGATCCAGTCGGCGATCGCGGCCGCGCAGGCCTATATCTACGGCTATCCGCTGATGGAGTATCAACGAGTACGGCAGACGGTCGGGACGCTGAACACGCTGTACTCGCTGACCAGCTTCGCCAACCCCGACATCGACCCGATCTGGCTGGCGATCGGTGGGGGCAAGCGCCCCAACACCGACACCTTCTACACGCTGGCCGAGCTGGACCTCAGCAACGGACCGGTGGTGCTGTCCATCCCGGACATGGGTGACCGTTACTTCAGCTTCCAACTGACCGATCCCTACATCAACGTCTCCGCCTATATCGGCTCCCGCACAACCGGTTTCGGCCCGGGCACCTACGCGATCACCTGGACCGGAGCGCAAGCCGACGTTCCCGGAGCGCAGACCGTGCTGGTGCCCTACAGCAGCATGCTCGCCCTGGGTCGCACCCTCGCCGGGAACGAAGCCGACCAGCAGGCCGCGATCGAACTGATCAAGCAGTACGCGCTGAGCCCGACCGGGGGCACCGTCAGCCCGATCATCCCGATACCGGAGCCCGGAATTGGCTACCTCGACGCGATCAGTGCCGCGATGGAACTCAACCCGCCGCCGCCGATCGACGCTCCCATCCTCGAGTCGATGGCCCGGATCGGCGTCGGTCCGGGGATGCGGGTCGCTGATGCGAACCTGGGCCTGCTGTCGACGATCGCCGCCGACCTCGCGGTGCGGGCCACCGCCGCGCTGTTGCCGCTGCTGACCACCATCAACCAGTACATCGGGGCCTTCCAGGGCCGCGGGTGGTCCACCCCGCCGCCGGAGATCGGTAACTACGGGACCAACTACCTGCTGCGGGCCGGCGTCGCCGAGGTGGGCCTGGTGGCCAACACCCCGGAAGAGGCGGTCTACTCGGCGGGCCTGCTCGGTGGCCGGCTGTTCCCCCTCATCGGCTTCGGCATCGGTTCCTACAACCTGCATTTCGCCCCGGGTGAGCAGCCGCCGGTCGGCGCGTTCTGGTCGGTGACGGTCTATGACAGCAACGGCAACCTGGTCCCGAACGCCGCCCGGCAGTACAGCGTGAGCAGTAGTCGCCCCGACGAGTTGGTCTACCGCCCGGACGGTTCGATCGACATCATCTTCTCTCCGCTCAACCCCGGAGACCCCGGCGCGAACTGGCTGAAGGTGCCCGCGGGTGGCGGGTTCAGCGCGTACCTGCGGATGTACGTCCCCGACGAGTCCGTCCTGGACGGAACCTGGACGGCCCCGCCCATCGAGCGGCGTTGGTTCAGCTGACGAGCACAACAGGGCTGATCCGATGAGCCTGCGCCTGACCGACGAACAGCACGGAATCGTCAGCACCGTGCGCGCCTTCGCCGCCAAGGAGTGCGGTACCCGGGAGCAACGACTGGCGCTGACCGATGGCGGTCGGAGCCACACCAGTATGGAGATCGCCCGGAAAATGGCCGATCTCGGATTCCTCGGGCTGTCGATTCCTGAGGAGTACGGGGGCTCGGGCGGGGGGCTCTTCGACGCCTGCCTGTTCCTGGAAGAGCTTGCCTACAACCGTATCCCGCTGGGCAGCTTCGGTGTCACGTTGATCGTCGCGCACATGTATCTCAACTTCGCCGACGAGGATCTCAAGAAGGAGATCCTCGGCGCCGTGGTGGCCGGTGCGCCGACGGCGGTGGCGATGTCGGAACCGGGCTCGGGCTCCGATGTCGCCTCATTGCGCTGCCGGGCGGAGCCCGACGAGGGCGGTTACCGCATCAACGGCCAGAAGACCTGG
>SYAB01000293.1 GCA_005787665.1 Actinomycetota bacterium | reverse complement strand
GGCAAGAAGCGGATGAAGACCATCGGTCGGGTCGACGTTCCGCAGGAGGCCTTCGTCGCGGCGCTGTCCACCGATGCCGCGGGTGACAAGCCGGGCGACAAGACGCGGAAGTAGGGGGCCATTTCTCACGACTCACCGGTCGTTCGGGGGCGGATGATCGTCGGTGCTCTCCTGGGTGCGGCGTTGCTGGCTGGGTGTTCCCCCGTCCTCGAGGGCACCGCGTTGCGGCGACATGCCACCGGTCTCAAACAGGCCCTGCCCACTCCCGAGCAGGTGAACGTCGCGGTCGGCAACCGTCTGGACCCGACCGGCCCGGCGGCCGTCGGGTCGATCGACTTCCTGCCCAACGGAATCAGCGGCGCGGTCACGCCGCCGGAGTGTCTGGGCGCGGCAACCCCGCTGATGCGGTCGGTGTACGAGGCGGGTGAGGTGACCGGTGTCGGCTTACGCGACTTCGCGCGGTTCGGGGAGGGCCTCACGGTGTCCAGCGCCCACACCGGGGTGGTGCGTTTCGCCTCCGACGCCGAGGCGACGCGGATGTTCACCACCTTCGTCGAGCAGTGGCGTTCGTGCGACGGTTCGCCGGTGTCGGTCCAGATCACGCCGGCCTCGGCGCTGGTGTGGACGATCACCGATGTCCAGGTTCACTCCGGCGTGCTCTCCGCGACGGTGCTGAGCGGGGAGACCGATTCCCGGTCGGCCTTCGTCACCGAACATGCGGTCGGCGTGGTGGCCGACTGCATCGTCGACGTCGACGTCGCGGTCACCGACACGTTGCAGTCGCGGCGGGTGGCGACCGGACGCGCCGCGAATCTGGTCCGGATGATGGCGGAGAACATCAACAGCGAGGGCTGACGGAGTCAGGTGGGCGAGTTGGCCGGCTGGAACACCCCGGTGCCGTCGGCCTGCTCCTCGGCGCGGATCACGTGCACCACCGCGTTGATCAGGGCCAGGTGGGTGAAGGCCTGCGGGAAGTTGCCCAGATGTCGACCGGTGCTGGGCTCGATCTCCTCGGCATAGAGGTGCAAGGGGCTGGCGAAGGACAACAGCCGCTCGCACAGATGCCGGGCGCGACTCACCTCACCGATCTCCACCAGGGCCGACACCAGCCAGAACGAGCAGATGGTGAAGGAGCCCTCCTCGCCGGACAGACCGTCGTCGGTCTCCTCCACCCGGTAGCGCAGCACCAGACCGTCCTCGGTCAGCTCGTCGGCGATCGCCAGCACGGTGGCCCGCACCCGCGGATCGTCCGACGGCAGGAATCGCAGCAGCGGCACCAGCAGCAGGGAGGCGTCCAGCGCGTCGTCGCCGTAGCGCTGGGTGAACACCCCGCGCTTGTCCACCCCGTGCGCCAGCACGTCGGCCTTGATCTCGTCGGCGATCGCCCGCCACTGCTGGGCGTAGCTCTTGGATCCCTGCAACTCGGCCAGCCGCGCCCCGCGGTCCAGCGCCACCCAGCACATCACCTTCGAGGAGGTGAAGTGCTGCGGTTCCCCGCGCACCTCCCAGATGCCGCGATCGGGTTCGCGCCAGTGTTTGACGGCCTCCTCGACCTGGTCCTTGAGGACCGGCCACAGCGAGTCGGAGATGTTCTCCCGCGACTTGCAGTGCAGGTACACCGAATCCAGCATGGTGCCCCAGATGTCGTGCTGACGCTGGTTGTAGGCGCCGTTGCCGATCCGCACCGGCCGCGCCCCGTCGTAGCCGGAGAGGTGGTCGAGTTCGGCCTCGACCAGTTCGCGTTCACCGCCGACCGCGTACATCACCTGCAGCGGCTGGCGCTCACCGTTGTTGGCGCCCGACACGTCGGCGATGAAGGAGAAGAAGTCGTCGGCCTCTCGGTCCAGGCCGAGGGTGTACAGACCCCACAGCGCGAAGGTGGAATCCCGCACCCAGGCATAGCGGTAGTCCCAGTTGCGTTCGCCCCGTGGGGTTTCCGGCAGCGAGGTGGTGGACGCCGCGAGCAGCGCCCCGGTCGGCGAGTAGGTCAGACCCTTCAGGGTGAGAGCGCTGCGTTGCAGGTAGGACCGCCACGGATGGTCGGGGAAGTTGCCGATGTTGATCCACTGCCGCCAGGCCTCGCTGGTCTGCCACATCTTGTCGGCGGCCTGCTCATAGGTCTGCGGGCTGGGATGCCCCGACCAGGACAGTGCGACGAAGACGTTGTCGCCCTCCTTGAGCCGGGTCCGGGCCCGCGCCTCCCGGCCCTCGATGCCGATCCGCAGGTTGGTGGTCAGCCGAAGCGTGGGATGGGCGTCGGGATCGTTCTTGGCCCGCGCTATCGCCTCGCCGTAGGCGTTGGCGGAGTACTCCCATGAGGCACTCTGGCGGCCGTAGTCGAAGGCCGGCTCGCAGTTCATCACCAGTTCCACCGTGCCGCTGACGCAGCGCACCGTGCGCAGCAGGATGTGCTCGGCGTCCCAGTCCATCGGGGTGCGCCGGTGGGTTCGCGAGCGGGCGTCGAGGTCGTGCCACGGGCCCATCACCAGCGCGTCGCGCACGATGATCCAGCCGGTGTGGGTCTGCCAGGTGGTCTCCATGATCAGACTGCCCGGCAGATAGCGGCGTGCCGCGGGCACCGAGACGCCGTAGGGGCCGAGCCGGAAGTGCCCGGCCCCGCGGTCCAGGATCGAGCCGAACACGCTGGGCGAGTCCGGCCGCGGCACGCACATCCACTCCACCGATCCGGCCGCCGAGACCAGGCAGGTGTTCTCGCAGTCGGAGAGGAAGGCGTAGTCGGCGATCGGCGGGAAGGGGCTGCGCCGCGGGCCGGGGCTCGGATCCGGGACCGATTCGCCAACCGGTCCCGCGAGGCTCAGCCCATCCCGGCCGTTGCCTGTCCCGACGCCCTTACCTGGGGCTTGAGTGTGCACAACCATCAGGTCATCATGGCGGTCGGGGTGTGGCGCCGTCCACCGCTCGGGGCAGACACCGCGGCGGGGATAGGCTTGGGCGGTGACCGGCTTCCTGAGGTGGTGGGACGGGGCCGAACTGTGGCTGTCGGGTCTGGGTTTCGTCCTACAGACGCTCATCGTCATGCCGGTGGTACTGGTCCTTGCCTACGCCATCGCGGCGGCGACCGATGTCCTGCTCGGTGCCGGCATCCGGATGCTGCACAGATTGCGACCGCGCCGGGAGGCCGGCGGTTGAACGGAATGCCCCGGTCCCGCGTCACCCTCGCCCTGTTCGCCCTGCTGGCGCTGGTCGTGTTGGTCTGGCTGCTCAATCGTTAGGTGGGCTGTTAGGCTGCCGGACATGGGATCGGTGACCGGATTCCGTGGCGCTCGCCCGGTGCTGTCTGCCGTTGTCGACCTCTGTTGTTGTCACTGACACCCCGCCCGGAGCCGGCGGTCACGGCATCTCGCAGGTGATCCCCTCGTCGTGACGGGCGTGTTCCCGCCGTCCGGATTCGCGACAAGGAAGGTTCTCCGATGTTTTCCGCCCACCGGTCCCAGGCCCGGCCCACCACGGTCC
>SYAB01000292.1 GCA_005787665.1 Actinomycetota bacterium | reverse complement strand
GTTCCTTCATCACCGATCAGGCCGCGGCACTGGGTTCCTTCCTGAAGAAGGTCGGGGCGACGTCGTGGTCGGGCAGTGCCGCGCGCGCCCCCTTCGTCGCGATCGACAAGTACGGCGTCGACGGCGCCTACACCTACTCCGCCGACTTTCTCTCCGGCGGCCAGACGGCAGCGTTCGGCGACCTCAACTTCTTGGTCTTCGGCGCCTACTCCAATCTCGTCAACACGTCCGACGCCGACATCCAGAAGTACTTTGGGTTGAAGAAGGCCGAGTTCAAGGCGTTCTACGAGAAGTACGGAGGGGATTTCAGCCGCTCCACGACCCAACCCGATGTCCGGGCCGTGTTCACCACCCTGCAGAACGCCGCAAAAGCCGACCCCAACATCGCCAAGTGGTTCGTCAACGCCGACCAGTGGAACAACTACCTCCTGATGGTCAAGACGTTGTCGACCACGCTGAACGGCGCCAAGGTGATGCTGTGGCAGATCCCGCAGGGCCACATCAACGGATCAACGACACTGACCGGACGCGACCTGCCCAACAACAGCGCCGACGGCTGCGCGCCGAACGCGATCTGCGGGTTCGAGGACTCTGCCACCAGCTACTTCTTCGGAGACACCTTCACCGCGCCCGGCGGGCGGCTCACCCACTTCGGCGCCAACCAGGCCGGCGATGCAGGCGTCACCGTGTCAGGCAACACCGTCACGTGGGGTGAGCACATGACGCTGGCCGCCGAGTCCGGCGCGCTGTCGGTGCTCTTCGGCGCCGGGCTGGGAGTCTCTACCCGCGGCTCGGTCACTCCGGCCGGCGTGATCACCGACGGCAACTTCTGGGCGGACAAGGCGACCGCCTACCTGTCGGGAATCGGTGGCTGACGGGCACGTCAACCCGTCAGTCGATGTCAACCAGGGTGATATCGGTATGTCCAAAGTCGTTGCCCGTGAACAGAAGTGATTCCCCGCTGATCTTGGCCAGGGCGTAGGAGAAACAATCTCCGAAGTTCAGCGCGGCGCGGTGACGTCCCTTCCCGTAGCGCCGATAGGCGGCCCGCGCCGCATCGGCCTGATCGGCGTCCACGCCGACGAGCTCGACCCCGGCGCGATGCAACCAGAGGTCCAGTTCCCGACCCCCCGCCTCGCCGAAGCGCGTCTCGATGACGATCGCGGCCTCGAGATAGGAACCCGTCGACATCAACCGCACCGGATCGCCCTCGATCGCCGCCTCGAAGCGGCGGGCCTCAGGCTCGTCACTGAGCATCGCGACCAGAGCAGAGCTGTCGATCACCATCAGGTGGGCAGCCCATGCCGGTCATAGCCGATGATTTCGGTCTCGATACGAGCGTCCACTAGGGGCAGAGCCGCGCATCGGCGGCGAATCGCGGCCAGTTCCTCACTCAGTCCTATCGACCGAGTGCGACCGGTCTGCCGCGCCAACCGTTCCCGGAGCGCGACGACGACGGCCTCGGTCAACGTCTCTCCTGTTCGGGCCGCAAGTTCCCGGGCCAACCGGTCAGCCTCTGGATCTTTGATACTCAGCGCCATATCCCGATTCTAGACAAGTATCTTGATTCTAGAATTCCGTTCGGAACGGCAGCGCCCGGCGCAGCGGCGAAACGGGTCTCCGATCAGATCGTCGCCTCGAAGCCCGGACCGCGCAGTGGCGCGCCGAACTGCGCGCGATGGTTCAGCAAGGGATCGACGGTGCGCACCGCGATGTCCAGACGCTGTGCCTGATTGCCCGTCAACAGCACCCAGGAGTGACCGGCGGCGGTCAGGGTGTCGAGGAACCATCCCGTCATCGCCGCCCGGACGGCCAAATCCCCCTCCCGCAGACCGTCGTCGTGCCACGGCACCCCGTGGTGGTCGGTGACCAGGTACACCGCGCGCGGACCGACCCGGGTCCACGGCTGACCCTCGCGTGCTGTCGCCCCGAGATAGCGACGCTCCCAGACCGCGGTCGCCACGGCGTCGGTGTCGCAGATCAGCACCGGTGATCCGGTGCGGGCGGCATCTTCCTCGCGACACGACTGCTCGACCGCGATCACGTCGAAATCGTCGGTATCCCATTCCAATTCGTCGATCGCCAGCTGCGGGTGACGGTCCCACTTCAGCCGGGTGTAGTCGCGGCCGTACTCCCCGACGCAGGCGGTGCGCGACCAGCAGCCGCCCCGGGCGCGATAGTGCTCAGCCAGTTCTCCGGCAACCGTGGTGGTGCCGGTCGACTCGGCACCGACCACCACCACCCGGGTGGTCAATCCCGCGCGGGTCGGTGCGGCCAGGTCATCCCACCCCGCGGCCAGATCGCACCGGATCGCGCTGGCGTTCAACGGACTTCGGGCTACCTGGACCGGTACCGCCCCGAGGCGGCGGGCCAGTTCCCCAATGTAGTTCTCGCCGCCGAACACCGCGTCCAACGCCATCGACTCGCCGGCGGTACGCAGCGCCGCCCGCATGATTTCGACCTGGGCCGTCCACACCCGCGGATCGTTGAGGTCCAGCGGGGCATCGCAGCGTACCCCCAGGACCCGCACGCCGGCGTCGTCGACATGTTCGGCGTGCAGCCAGCTCAGCCGCTCCGACAGGGCGATGCTTTCGACGGCCCCGGCCATCACCAGGACGGTGAGCCGACGGCATCGCGCGGCGGCGGCCCGGATGGCCGCGTGGTGGCCGCGATGGGGCGGGTAGAACTTGCCGATCAGCAGGCCGTGTCCGAACTCGGTCATGCCCGCACCGGCACGGGGCTCGCCAGTTCCCTGCTCCAGGAGCGCAGTCCAAGGACGCACATCGCCAGAAACACCGCATAGACGATCGCGGTGAGGTTCAGTCCGCGACTGACGTAGAGCGGTACGTAGACGCAGTCCGCGGCGATCCAGAAGTACCAGGTGTGAATCCACTTTCCGTTCAGCAGCCACTGGGCCACCAGAGACAGGCCGGTGGTCAGCGCGTCCAGGAACGGTGCCGCATCCTGGACAGCCCGCAGTACCGGATACAGCACCGCGGTCACCGCGGCCACCGCTGCAACTCCCCCGAGGAACTGCCGGCGGGTCAGGCGGCGCACCGCAAGCGGAGTGCGCCGGGTGTTTCCGTAGAGCCACTGCCACCACCCGGCGAAGCCCAGCGCGATGTAGAGGACTTGCAGGGCCGAATCCGCCCACAGCCGGGCCGAGGCGAACAGGATCAGGAAGAACGCCGCGTTGGCGATACCCACCGGGAAGTTGGCGATACTTCGCCGCACCGTCAGCGCCACACACACAGCGCCGGTGACGAAGCCGCACAGTTCGGCCCAGCTGACGGGGTCGCCCCACAGCGTGAAAGCCGCCGCATTGAGCGGGGCCACCAGCGCGGCCAGAGTGTCCATGGGCAGCGACTCTAGGGCGTGACGGCGCTCCGGTGCCCATTCCTCACGACGCGCCGTTCGTGGACTCGTGGAGGCGAGCCTGCGCAAGCGCCGAGTCGCCGCCCGGACCGAACCACTGACACCCCAGGCAGCCGGCGTGTGCGGGGCCCGGGACGGCGTCGAGCACCACCCCGGGGTGCCGTGACGGCCAGAGCCGCGGATCGCTTCCATGGATGGATTCGTAAGCACGCCGCAGGGTTTCGCGCTGCTCCCAGTAGCGGCGAGCGACGTTGACCCCGGAGGTCCCCCGCTTGTAGTTGGCCCACCGCGTGACCTGCTGTGGCGGGAACATGACGTCCCAGTACGGTCCCCAGGTGCCGAAATAACTCGTCGAGTACCGCGTCGGCGGGATGAGGCTCATGGTGTTCCCCTGTCGGGAAGGGCCCCTGAATCGGGGCGCTCGTGCCGGCACCGGTCGGTGCGGGCCGCTTCGTCATCCGAGCCACCCACGAGCGTGGGGTTGGCGCACCGCCCAGTCGGAGCTTGGCGACGGTGTCTCGTGAAGCTGCGCTTAAGACTATCGGCGGGCGCCGACAGGTGCTGTCGCGCGGCGGGTTCGAGTGCGACCGGGACGGCCGGCTACCGCGACGCCCGGCCTGGCCCGCCGGCCCGGGTCGCCTGGCTGGCCGTCGATCCGGCCGCACCCGGCGCACGGTCGGCCCGCGGCGCGATCCG
>SYAB01000291.1 GCA_005787665.1 Actinomycetota bacterium | reverse complement strand
GCGTTGGTGCCACAGCGGTGAGCGCTTGCCGGGGTGTCGTCGCGGCAACAGCAGGGCGCGGGCCGCACATTCCCGGAACCGGGCCGCGAACAACGCCGAGCCGCCCACTTCGGCGGTGACCAGAGGTTCGATGTCGTCGGGGTCGAACACGAACAGTTCCGCCCCGGGCGGGGCGTCGTCGGTGTCGGGAAGCCGGATCACGATCCCGTCGTCGCTGGCGGTGGGCTTCTCGTCGATGCCGTAGCGCTCCCGCAGTCGCCGACCTACCGCCAGTGCCAGCGGCCCGTGCACCTTCAGTCCGTAGGGGGAGTGCAGGATCACCCGCCAGTCGCCCAGTTCGTCGCGGAACCGCTCGACCAGAAGTGTGGTGTCACTGGGCACGGCCGTGGTCGCCGTGCGCTGGTCGTCGAGGAGGCGCCACAGGTTGTCGGCCGCGTAGGCGTCGAAACCGTAATCCGCACAGCGCTTATCGAACTCCGGGCGGGTGGATCCGGCGAGTGTCCCGGTGAACTTCCCGATCGCCTCACCGAGTTCGGCGGGTCGGCCGGCGTCCTCGCCCCGCCAGAACGGCAACCGGGCCGGCTGCCCCGGCGCCGGGACGACCAGCACCCGGTCATGGGTGATCTCGATGATCCGCCAACTCGTCGCGCCCAGCGCGATCACGTCACCGGGTCGGGACTCGTAGACCATCTCCTCATCGAGTTCGCCTACCCGGGAGGGCTTTTCGTCCTCACTGGCCAGGTAGACGGTGAACAGCCCGCGGTCGGGGATGGCTCCGCCGGAGGTGACGGCCAGCCGTTGCGCACCCGGTCGCGCGGTCAGCAGGCCGGAGTCACGGTCATAGACCAGGCGGGGCCGCAACTCGGCGAACTCGGTCGACGGGTACTTGCCGCTGAGCAGATCCAGGGTCGCCTCGAAGGCACTGCGGGGCAGTGTCGCGAACGGTGCGCTGCGCCGGACGGTGTCGAACCACACGGCGGCACCGATCGGCTCCAACGCACAGGCCGCGACGGTCTGCTGGGCCAGCACGTCCAGCGGATTGGCCGGCACCCGCATCGTCTCGATCGACCCCTCGAGCATCCGATGCACGCTGACCGCGCAGCCGATCAGATCGGTCCGGTGCTTGGGCAGCAGCACCCCGCGGGAGACCTCCCCGACCTGGTGTCCGGCCCGGCCGACCCGCTGCAGACCGCTGGCCACCGACGGCGGCGACTCCACCTGAATCACCAGGTCCACCGCGCCCATGTCGATGCCCAGTGCGAGGCTGGAGGTGGCCACCACCGCCTTGAGCCGGCCGGACTTGAGGTCGTCCTCCACGGCCGCGCGCTGCTCCTTGGAGACCGAGCCGTGGTGGGCCCGGGCCAGCAGTGTCTCGGCGCCCTGGATCTGGTTGGCCGCCAGGATCGCCGCCGGCGGGGTGTTCAGTTCGATGCCGCATCGCGCGGCGTGGATCTCGTTGATGCGCGCGGTCAGCCGTTCGGCCAGTCGCCGGGAGTTGGCGAACACGATCGTCGAGGTGTGCGCCTCGATCAGGTCGACGATGCGGGTCTCCACGTCGGGCCAGATGGTGTTGTTCTCCAGGTTGGTCATGTCGGGCACCGGCACCTGCACGGCAAGTTCGAAGGTCTTGGCGGCCGGGGGATTGACGATCCGGGCCCGCCCGGCGGCTCCGGTCAGAAAGCGCGCCACCTCCTCCGGTGGGCGCACCGTGGCCGACAGGCCGATCCGCTGGGCCGGCGCGGCCAGCAGGGCGTCCAGACGCTCCAGCGACAGTGCAAGGTGGGCGCCGCGTTTGGTGGCGGCGACCGCGTGCACCTCGTCGACGATCACGGTCGTCACCCCGGCGAGAGTCTCGCGGGCCGCGGAGGTCAGCATCAAGAACAGCGACTCCGGCGTGGTGATCAGGATGTCGGGCGGACGGGCGATCAGTTCGCGGCGTCGGGCCGGGGTGGTGTCCCCGGAGCGCACGCCGACGCTGATCGCCGGGGCGGGCAGGCCGTCCTGCTCGGAGATCCGCGCGATCCCGGCCAGCGGGGTGCGCAGGTTGCGCTCGACGTCGATGGCCAGCGCCTTGAGCGGGGAGATGTAGAGCACCCGGGTGCCTGAGCCGGACTCGTTCACCTTCGGGACGGCCAGCCGGTCGATCGCCCAGAGGAAGGCCGCCAGCGTCTTGCCCGAGCCGGTGGGGGCGATCACCAGGGTGTGCTCGCCGTCGGCGATGGCGTCCCAGGCCTGGGCCTGAGCGGGGGTGGGGCCGGCGAAGGTGCCCTCGAACCACCGGCGGGTCACCGGCGCGAACCGGGCCAGGGGGTCGGGGCTCACCCCACCAGACTGCCAGGCGTCGCACCGATGGCGCGAGCGTGCGTGGCGGTACGCCAACACGCCGGACAGGCGAGCATTTCACGCACGCTCGCAGCCTCAGTCGATGCAGGCGAAATCCACCCACAGATGCCGCGGCCCGCGGAACACCTGGTTATGCCGGTACGGCGGCGGGTCCACCACCAGCCGCGGCGAGCGGACCCGGCGCAGGAAGGCCTCCAACGCCAGGTTGACCTCCAGGCGGGCCAGCGGCCCGCCGAAGCAGGTGTGGATGCCGCTGCCGAAGCCGAGGTGTTCGTTGTCCGTGCGGGTCGGGTCGAATCGGTCCGGGTCCGGGAACCGCCGTGGGTCGCGGTTGGCGGCCGCCCAGACCAGGAATACCGCCGAGCCCGCCGGGATCCGGGTGCCGGCGATCTCGATGTCGGCGGTGGCCCAGCGGCTGGGGAAGAACTGCACCGAACCCTGCAGTCGCTGTACCTCTTCGACGGTTCCCGGGATCAGGTCGGGATTGTCGCGCACCAGATCCCAGGAGCCGGGGTTGCGCAGCAGCGTCATGATGCAGTTGCTGATGGTGTTGACCGTCGAGTCGTGCCCGGCGATCAGCAGCAGCAGTGCGTTGGCCTCAGCCACCGGCGCCGAGACCGGGCCCTCGGGGCCGTCGTTGTGCAGTGCCGCCGAGAGCAGTCCCGGGCCGGGTTCGCGGGCCAGCCGATCCACCAGATCGTGCACCCAGACGCCCAACTCCGCCATGCTGGTCGCCGCCTTTGCCGCAGCGGCCCGTCCCGCTTCGGTGTCGGCCTCCGGTCCCACGTCGGCGCCCTGCATGAAGTCCATCACCCAGCCGTGGAACTTCGGTTCGTCGGTGACCGGGGCACCCATCACCCGGAAGATCACCGACACCGGGATCGGGTAGGAGAAGTCCTCGACGACGTCGAGGCGGGTGGCGCCCCGGGCCTTCACCGTGTCCAGTAGGTCGTTCGCCAGATCGGTGATCATCGCCGACATACTCGGAATCAGGTCGGGGGTGTGCGGCGGGCCGAAGTGCCGCATGAACTGCCGCCGCATCGTGTCGTGCTCGGGAGGGTCGGAGACCAGCATGCTCAAATCCCGGGCCTGCGCGGCCTCGGCGGCGTCGAGGGTGGCCTGCTTCTCGCCGAAAAGCCCGGACGGGCTGCGGCTGATATCGGAGCTGATCCGCGGATCATGCGCCAGCGCAAGCGCTTCCGGATATCCGGTGACGACATAGGTCTTGTCCGAAACCTTGGCCACGGGTGTGCGGCGCAGTTCGGCGTAGAACGGGTACGGGTCGTGTCGGTTGGCGAATCGCATCGCCTCGGACCACGCTGCTGTGGCGTCCATGTTACGTCGGAATCAGAGGATCTCGTCGAAGTCGATCGAGAGGTGCAGCGGGCCGCGGAACACCTGGTTACGCCGGTACGGCGGCGGATCGACGACGAGCCGCGGACCGCGAACCCGGCGGAGGAAAACCTCCAGCGCCGCGTTGACCTCGAGTCGCGCCAACGGGCCGCCGAAACAGACGTGGATCCCGCTGCCCCAGCCGAGGTGCTCCCGGTTCTCGCGGTGCAGGTCGAACCGATCCGGATCGGGGAACCGTCGCGCGTCGCGGTTCGCCGCGCCGTACATCAGGTGGACCGCTGATCCGGCCTTGATCGTCGTTCCGGCGATGTCGATATCGGCGGTGGCACTGAAGGACGGGAAGAACTGCACCGCCGACTGCAGGCGCTGGACCTCTTCGATCATCCTGGGAACCAGTTCGGTGCTGCCCGCCAACAGATCCCACGAGCCGGGATTCCGCAGCAGCGTCAGCACGCAGTGGCTGATCGTGTTGACCGTCGAGTCATGTCCGGCGAACAGCAGGAGCGACGCATTGGGAACGGCTTCCTCGACCGACATCGGGCCGTCCGGCCCGTCGGTGTCGTGCAGGATCGCCGAGATCAGTCCGGGGCCGGGCTCGCGCGCGTAACCCTCGGTCAATTCGGTGAGGTAGGCGTTCAGCTTCGCGACGCCTTCGGCAGCGGCGGCCGCCCTCACGCGGCCCTCATCGGTGTCGGCTTCCGGCCCGATGTCGGCGCCCTGCATGAAGTCGAAGATCCAGGGGTGGAACTTCGGGATGTCGGCGACCGGTACGCCGAGGATCCGGCAGATCACCGTGACCGGGATCGGGTAGGCGAAATCGTCGACGACGTCCATTCGGGTGTCGCCGCGGGCCTTGACCGCATCGAGTAGCTCGTTGGCCATGTCGACGACGCTCTGTTCCATGCTGGGAATCAGATCGGGGGTGTGCGGGGGGCCGAAGAAGCGCATGCACTGGCGGCGCATCCGGTCGTGGATGGCGGGGTCGGTGGCGATGAAGCTGTTGGGCGGTGCAGAGCCGTCGTTGGCGTGGTTCCCGGCGCCCTGGCCCTCGGTTTCCGGCTTCTCGCCGAAAAGTCCGGCCGGGCTGCGGGACATGTCGGAGCTCATCCGCGGGTCGCACGTCAGCGCGACCACCTCGTCGTATCCCGTCACCGCGTAGGTCTTCTCCGAGACCTTGGCCACCGGCGTCTTGCGGAGTTCCTCGAAGAAGGGGTACGGGTTCGGGCGGTTGGCGAACTTCATCGCCTCGGCCCAGGCGGTTGCGGCGTCCATGGGTTCTCCTGCTACTGAGTTCGCTACTGGCCGCGCGGCCGGAATTCGGCGGTACGGTCGGTGGGATCGTGGCCGGTGAGCACCACGTCGGCGTCTCCGCCGCGCTCGCGCGGATCGGGGAACCGGGCGGGCATCACCTCATGGTTGACCGGCTGATCGAAGCCGGGCGGCGGGGGCGGGAACGGGCCGGAACGTTCAATTAGCCCGGCGTAGTAGGGCAGCCACTTGCCGTGGTTGAACGTCACCGCGCCGACGATGCGGCCGTTCTTGCCGTAGGCCGCGGCGAAGCGGCGGTCCTCGGGTGATCCCTGAGTGAAGACGATCTCGTCGCCGAACGAGCACACCCCGACGCTCTTGATGTTCACCCCGAACTGCGCGGACCAGAACGACGGCAGCGGCAGGTGCGCGCGGCGGCCCACCTCGAGGTGGAGAATGTTGTTCGCGGCCACTTCGGCGCCGAGAACCGCGTTGTCCCAATGCTCGAGGGCCAGAAACTCGTAGCCGTAGAGCACATGCGGGGCGCGGGCGACGTCGCCGGCGACGAAGATGTGGTCGGTCACGACACCGTTGATATCGAACGCCCGGCAGCCTGCGTCACAGCCGACGCCCCACTGTCCGGCCGCCAGGCCGGCGCCATCGAGCCACTCCACGTTGCGGATCGAACCCTGCGAGGGGATGACGACGTCGACATCGAGGATGGTGCCGTCGGACAGTGTGGCCGATCGGACGTGGCCCGCGTCGTCGCCGTGCAGGGACTTCACCGTGACACCGGTTCGCAGGTCGACTCCGGCGTCGCGCATCATGTCCGCGACGATGTCGCTGATCACCCCGCCGAGGGCACCTTTGAGGGGGCCGCTGCCACGTTCGGTGACGGTCACCGGCAGGTCCAGTTCGCGGCAGACCGAGGCGATCTCCGAGCCGACGAAACCCGAACCGATGATCAGAACGCGGCGCGGCTTGGCCTGCAGGGCTTCGGCCAGACCGGTGGAATCCTCGACGGTGCGCACGGTGAAGACACCCTTCAGTGCCGCCTCGTCGGGATTCGACCACGGTCGCGCCCGGGTACCGGTGGCGATCAGCAGCCTGTCGTAGTGGATCTCCTCGCCATTGCCCAGCTTGACCAGGTGGTTGACCCGATCCAGGCCCACGGCGGCGACGCCGAGTTTCCACTCCGCGTCCACCCGGTGCAGTCGGGGCAGTTTGGTGTGGTCGGCGGGCACCCAGCCTTTGAGGACCTGCTTCGACAGCGGCGGGCGGTCGTAGGGTTCGTGGGGCTCATCGCCGATGATGATCAGCGAGCCCTTGAAACCGTTCTTCCGCAGGGCTTCCGCGGCGCGCAGGCCGGCAAGGGATGCCCCGACGATGACGATCTGACCACGGGCGCGGAACTTCTTGAGGATCTTGTCGAACGAGTAGGGCTTTTTCTCATGCGCCGCGATCGCGTCCTTGCTCACAGCGTGTCCCGATCGGCCGGCGGATCCAACTCCAGAATGATCGCCTGCACCGGGCAGGAGGCCACCGCCCGCAGCACGTGCTGACGCTGCGACTCATCGGGATTGGGGTCGTAGGCCAATGCTTCCTCGCCGTTGAGTTTGAGCACCTCCGGAGCCAGCGGAACGCACTGGGCGTACCCCTGGCACTTGTTCAGATCGACCACCAGACGCATACGCCTGAGGTTAGCGACCGGCGCGGCAATAATCTCCGGCATGGACCATTTTCCGATCCGTCCGTTTCGGATTTCGGTGCCCGACGGCGATCTCGAGGACCTCAGGGAACGCCTGCATCGCACCCGGTGGCCGGAGCGCGAGTGCGTGGCGGACTGGAGCCAGGGTGTTCCGCTGGAGTACACGCGTGAACTGGCCGACTACTGGGCCGACGGGTACGACTGGCGGGCATGCGAGGCTCGGCTCAATGCCTTCGATCAGTTCGTCACCGAGATCGACGGCCTGGACATCCATTTCATCCACCAACGCAGCCCCAACCCGGACGCGTTTCCCCTACTGATCACCCACGGCTGGCCGGGGTCGATCGTGGAGTTCGCCAAGGTCATCGGGCCGCTCAATCGCGACTTCCACGTGGTGTGCCCGTCGCTGCCCGGTTTCGGGTTCTCCGGCAAGCCGACGGCCACCGGATGGACGGTAGAGCGGATCGCGCTGGCCTGGGACACCCTGATGAAGCGACTCGGCTACGACCGCTACGGCGCTCAGGGCGGCGACTGGGGTGCGTCGATCACCACCCAGGTCGGCCGGAATGGTCTGGGCTGCATCGGTATTCACCTCAATATGCCGATCGCGGCACCGGTCGGCGACCTGAGCCCGTCCCCGGATGAGAGGGAGGCGCTGGCGGCGCGCGCGTACTACGGCCAGTGGGAGGCCGGCTACTCCAAACAGCAGTCCACCCGTCCACAGACACTCGGCTACGGGCTGGCCGACTCCCCAGCGGGACAGCTGGCCTGGATCGTGGAGAAGCTGTACGCCTGGAGCGACTGTGATGGACACCCGGAGAACATCTTCACCCGCGACGAGATGCTCGATGACGTGATGCTCTACTGGGTCACCAACTCCGGGGCGTCCTCGGCCCGGCTGTACTGGGAGAGCTTCGGCTCGTTCACCGGCGGGGGAAAGGTGAAGGTGCCGACGGGGGTCGCCCGCTTCCCCAAGGAGATCCTCAAGGCCCCGCGCAGTTGGTGCGAGGCGGCCTACACCATCACCCATTGGACGGAGATGCCCCGTGGCGGGCACTTCGCGGCCTTCGAGCAGCCGGAACTGTTCATCGACGACGTTCGGGCATTTTTCGCGACAGTGCGACCGCCGGTTTAACATCGACCCATGCGGCGGGTAGCACTCCTGGCGGCGGCACTGGTAGCGGCGCCGGCCGCCGCGGGTTGCGCGCAGACGGTCCCCGGGGCGGCGGTGTTCGATTCCGCGCAGGGGATCTCGGGGTTGCGCCCCGGCGACGCCGATCAGGTGCTGCTCGGAACCGCGGAGGTCGGCGACGTCGCCGGGGACAAACTTCAGGTCGACGCCGACCGGTCCCGGCCGATCGCCGGGTCCTCGGCGATACCGGCCTGCTCCGCGCTGGACGCGGTCGGAATGACGGCGTTCGTCGGTGACTCCTGGGCGCGATTCCATGTGCTGCTGTTCACCGACGGCGACCGGAACGAGCAGGTGATCTCCGAGGCGGTCGCGGTGTACCCGGACAGTGCCGCCGCGGCGGCCGCATTCTCGGCCGGCACCCGGGAGGCCGGAACCTGCAATGGACAGCGGGCGCTGGGCACCGGCGGTGACGCGGCGTGGGCCTTCACGGTGCCTGTCGTCGACGCCGACGCGATCCGGTGGCGCAAGCAGCAGATCGGCATCCCGATGACCTGGGTGTGCCACGGCGAGGCCCGACTGCGCAGTAACACCGTCCTACAGGCGATGGCGTGTCGCGGCGATGACTCCGGTCGGGTGACGGTCACCGCGATGACCGACCGGATGTCGGCGGCGGTGTGGGAACTATCCGATCGCTGAGTGGCCGGTTATCAGTAGCTTCGGATCAGGCTGATGAGCCTGTCCTTGTTGAGTCCCGAGTAGCCGGTGATCCCGAGCTGTCTGGCCCGCTTCTTGAGTTCGGCGACGGTCCAGCCCTCATAGGCACAGGATCTGCGTGGGCGGAAGGTGGTGAGGGTCGTCATGACGGGTCTGTACCCCTACCCGTGGCGCGATCAAACCTGCGGCCGATCACCAATCCGGTGCGTTACGGTGCCGACAGGATGTTTACCGGCACTCGAACCCGGGGTATAGGCCACCACCGTGACGATCCTTCTGGCAGCCCGACATGATGGATAGCACAACGATGGCGGGAGGCCAGATGGCCGCAGGCCGGGACAGTGGGCAGCGCGGCCCGGACGCCATCGAGTTCCGGCTGGCAGCGCGGCTGGAGAGTCTGGCGGTCTTGCGCACCCTGATCGTCGCCGTCGGGACGTTCTCGGACCTGGATCTAGACGCGGTCGCCGATCTGCGGCTTGCGGTCGACGAGGCCTGCACCCAGCTGATCGGCTCGGCCACCCCGGACGCCACCCTGGTCGTCATCGTCGACCCGAGCGCTGAGGCGGTCGTGGTGGAGGCATCCACGACCTGCGCGAGCAGCGAGGTGCTCGCCGAGGGCAGCTTCAGCTGGCATGTGATCAGCTCGCTCATCGACGATGTGCAGACCTTCCTCGACGGCCGCGTGTTCGGCATCGCCATGACCTCGAGGCGGGCGGGCGTATCGCGGTGAGCCCCCGAGCGGAGGGCCCACCACCGCCTTCGCCGCGGTCGACTTCCGAGTACGCCGACGTTCCGGACCTGTTCCGCGAACTGGCCGCGCTGGAGCCGGGCTCGCCGCAGGCACGCCGGCAGCGCGACCTGATCATCAAGCGCTGTCTGCCGTTGGCCGAGCACATCGCCCGGCGTTTCGACGGTCGCGGTGAGGCTCATGACGATCTGGTTCAGGTGGCCCGGGTGGGGCTGGTCAACGCGGTGAACCGCTACGACGTCGACACCGGATCGGATTTCGTGTCGTTCGCGGTTCCCACCATCATGGGTGAGGTCCGCCGGTATTTCCGGGACAACAGCTGGTCGCTGAAGGTGCCGCGGCGTCTCAAGGAGCTACACCTGCGACTGGGTGCTGCGACGGCTGAACTCGCCCAGCGGCTCGGCCGCGCGCCGACCGCTTCGGAACTGGCCGCCGAACTCGGCATGGATCGCCAGGAGGTGGTCGAGGGCCTGGTCGCGGGTAGTTCCTACAACACGCTGTCCATCGACAGCGGGGGCGCGGGCGGCGAGGACACCCCGGCGATCGCCGACACGCTGGGCGGTATCGACCTCAACCTGGACCAGATCGAGAACCGGGAAGCACTGCGGCCGTTGCTGGCCGCACTGCCCGAGCGGGAACGCATGGTCCTGCTGCTGCGGTTCTTCGAACTGCAGACCCAGAGTCAGATCGCCGAACGGGTCGGCATCTCCCAGATGCACGTCTCCCGACTGCTGGCGAGATCACTGGCCCGGCTGCGCGACCAGTTGCAGTAGGTAGCGACCGACCGCCTCCGCCCCGGCACCCGCCGCGGCGGTGTCGCCGGTCACCGTCACCCGGGCGCGCACCTCACCGCTGACCGGCTCGCAGACGTCCCACGCCCCGGATCCGGAAGCGCGCAGATACCAGTTGCCGGCGTTGATGTCGGGGTCCGCGGGGCTCACTTGATCTCGGCGAGCACCGTGCCCTGGGTGATGGCCGCGCCGGCCTCGACGGCCAGACCGGTGATCACCCCGTCCTTGTGGGCCGTCACCGGGTTCTCCATCTTCATCGCCTCCAGGACCACTACGAGGTCGCCGACGGCAACGGTCTGGCCCTCCTCGACGGCGACCTTCACCACGGTGCCCTGCATGGGCGCGGTCACCGCGTCACCGGAAGCGGCGGCAGTGTTGTGCGCGCCGCGTTTGCGCGGCTTGGGCTTCTTGCGGACGACGCCGGGCTCGCCGCCGTTGCCGAGTGCGAGGTCGCCGGGCAGCGACACCTCCAGACGCCGACCGCCGACCTCGACGACCACCGTCTGGCGGGGCTGGGCCTCTTCTTCGTCGACGGCGCCGCCACCGGTGAATGGTTCGACGGTGTTGTCCCACTCGGTCTCGATCCACCGGGTGTGCACGGTGAAACCGTTCTCGTCGCCGATGAAGGCCGGGTCGCTGACGATCGCCCGGTGGAACGGGATGACAGTTGCCAGACCCTCGACGGTGAACTCGGCCAACGCGCGCCGGGCACGCTCCAGCGCCTGCCGGCGGTCCGCGCCGGTGACGATCAGCTTGGCCAGCATCGAGTCGAACTGCCCGCCGATCACCGATCCGGACTCGACACCGGAATCCAGCCGAACACCGGGGCCGGTCGGCGGTTCGAAAGTGTTGACCGGACCGGGAGCGGGCAGGAATCCGCGCCCGGCATCTTCACCGTTGATCCGGAACTCGATCGAATGTCCGCGCGGCGTGGGGTCCTCGGTGATAGCGAGTTTCTCGCCGTTGGCGATGCGGAACTGCTCACGCACCAGGTCGAGGCCGGAGGTCTCCTCGGTGACCGGGTGCTCGACCTGCAGACGGGTG
>SYAB01000034.1 GCA_005787665.1 Actinomycetota bacterium | reverse complement strand
GGGAAACGCCCGGACCCATCCCGAACCCGGAAGCTAAGCCAGCCAGCGCCGATGATACTACCCAACAGGGTGGAAAAGTAGGACACCGCCGAACACACATTAACAGGAATGCCCCCCGAGAAATCGGGGGGCATTCCCCATTTCCATTCTCCCCTTTTCGAATGCCGAATTGATGCTGCATTAAGGGAATTAGAACAGCCAGCCGCCGAATCCGAGGTGGCGGGCGATCGAATCACCGTCCGACGTGTCGTGGCTCGTTCCGTACCAGGCATTGATCGCCGGCGCGAGGTAGCGACCGTTGGAATACCCGGACGGGCCGCCGTTGGCGAGCAGGAATTCGTAGGCCCGACGCAGCGCCTGATCCTCGAAGTCGGTGAAATCGCTGCCGCGGGCCTTGAGCACCATGGCGACCGCCAGGAGCCCGTCGAGCGACTCCTCGGTGTACGCGCGGCCGGCCAGATCCACCGTGCAGCACCGCACCGAGGGATAGACGGTGTGCCGCGAGACGTCGATGATGATCGCGCCGCTTCGCCGATCACCCGGTACAGCCGGATTAATGCCCCGCTGCAGGGTCGGCGTCATATCCCAGGTCGAGCCATTGCCGTTCCACGCGTGCCCCGAGGTGGGCTTGAACGCCGGCCAGGGCGAGGTGGTGTCGCCGAGGAACCTGCGGAAGATCGTGATATCGCGGGCGACGGCGGCCTCATCGCCCAGGACGATCGACACCGCCAGGTGGCTGGACAGGGCGTAAGCGTTCCAGTTGCCCGCGGTGTCCCCTGCGGTCTTCTCCAGCGTCAGCCACCGCGTGTTGCCGGGGAACTCCAGATCGCGCGCGCCTCGCAGGAATTCCTGCCAGGTTTGTCCGTTGGCGGTCACGGTGTCCAGCGGCATGCCCACCAGATCGGCGGCCATCACGTAGCCGAAGAGGTTGCGGGCCAACGGAAGAACGATATCGGCGCTTGCCTCGGTACCGGGAAGCTGGCGGACCGCGGCGATCACCTTGTCGCGGTAGCTGAGGTCGCCGGTGCGCGCATAGACCAGCGCTGCGGCCAGCACCCGACCCGGGTTCTTGGTGTTCGGCGCCGACAGGTCAGGGGCCTCCCAGACGCTGTCGGCCTGCCTCGTGAGGAAGTCCCAGCCCGCACCGCTGGTCGGTTTGGACATCAGCTCCGCCCGCGGGATCAGCGCATAATCCCCGGCAATCGGAGTCGCCGGGTCGGGACCCGCCACGGCGGCGATCGAGACGGTCACCGTGGCCGTACTGGCGTCGCCGCGGGCGCCGAGCAGTCCGAAGCTGAGCAGGTGCAGCAGTCCGGCCAGGCCGTGAATGACGAACCCGCTGGGGGCGTCGCTGACGGTGACCCGGAACGAGTCGGTCAGTCCGGCGGCGATCACCGCCTGGTCGGGACTGTAGGTCCATCCGCCGCCCGGGTCGAGTACCGCGCTGCCGCGAGCGGGCTGAGAGGCGATGGTGTAGCCGAGCCGCGGGCTGTCCGGGTCGATCGCGTTGAGTTGCCCGCTGACCACACCGTCCGGGCCAACGGCGGTCTGGGTGGGTTTCAGCCGTGGGGTCTGGTTGTTCAAGGCCGCGGCCAGTCCGGAGAGCACCGCGCTGATCGGGTCGGCGGGCGCCGGGGCCGATGCCTGCACTACCGGGACGGCAGCCGGGCGTTCGCCGGTCTTCGCCCGCGGGTCGGTAGCCGGCGCGGACGCGGGGCGCGGCGGGGCCGAACGCCGAACGGTCGGGGCGAGACGGACGCGTGCGCCTGGCATCATCGACTGGCCCGGTCCAGTTCGCGCCGTCCTCCTACCGGATGTAGTGGGTGTTCCCGGCGAGCGGGACTCCGGGCCGGACTCCGGGCCGGCGTCCGCGGCGGCTGAGCCACTTTCCGACGGCTCGGCGGATGCGACCGCACCGCCACCCCCCAGCGCCAGCCCGACGCCGACGGTGACCGCGCCCATCCAACTGGTTGCTCGCGACATATGAGACCCCGGCTCATCGGTGAAGAAATCCCCTCGTAGGTTTCCTACCACGGATCGCGGCGATCGAACAGCCGCAGAGGGGAGGAATGACGTGGCCGTATCCTCTACCGGATGGCTGACGACGAGAACGACAGCGGCCGGGGCCGGCCCGCGCGGCATTCCGGGGCCCGAGGGCGTCATGGCGCCACACCGCCGCGACGCCGCGGCCCGGAGCGCGGCAGGCGAGAGCAGACCCCGCGTACCTCCGAGGGCGCCGCCGCGCCGAAGGAACCGAGCGGGCCGGCCATCCCGCCCACCGTCGAAGCCAAACAGCTCGCCCCCGACGTCCGGGCCGAACTGATGACGCTGGACCGCACCACGGCCGACACCGTCGCACGCCATCTCGTCGCGGCCGGCGAACTGCTTGACGAGGACCCCGAAGCCGCCCTGGCTCACGCGCAGGCCGCGCGCAACCGCTCGGGGCGGATTGCCGCGATCCGGGAGGCCGTCGGCATCGCCGCTTATTACTGCGGCGACTGGGCGCAGGCGTTGTCGGAATTCCGGGCCGCGCGCCGGATGGGCTCGAAATCCCAGTTACTGCCGCTGATCGCGGACTGCGAACGCGGCGTGGGCAGGCCCGAACGGGCGATCGAACTGGCGCGCAGCGCGGAGGCCGCGGCACTCACCGGGGACGACGCCGATGAGATGCGCATCGTGACCGCCGGGGCCCGCGCCGACCTCGGGCATCTCGATCAGGCGCTGGCCGTCCTGTCATCGCCTCCGCCCGACCCGACCCGAACGGGTCCGACGGCCGCACGGCTGTTCTACGCCTACGCCGAGGCGTTGCTGGCGCTCGGCCGTGCGGAGGAGGCCCTGCAGTGGTTCGTGCACTCCGCGGCTGCCGACGTCGACGGCGTCACCGACGCCGAGGACCGGATCGACGAGCTCGCCTGAGATGGAATCGCTCGCGCACCGGCACGACTGCCTCCTGCTCGACCTCGACGGCACCGTCTTCCGCGGGCATGCCCCGACCCCGGGCGCGGTCCAGACGCTGGCCGAGCTGGACAGCCGGGCGTTGTACGTCACCAACAACGCCTCCCGATCGGCCGGTGAGGTGGCCACGCATCTGAGCGAACTCGGATTCGCCGCCACCGCTGCGGATGTGGTGACCAGCGCCCAGAGCGCCGCCCGCCTGCTCAGCCAGCGGATCCCGGCCGGCTCGGCGGTTCTGGTGGTGGGAACCGAGGCTCTGGCCGGCGAGGTTGAGGCCGTCGGTCTGCTGCCCGTGCGGCTGGTCGCCGACGAGCCCGTCGCCGTGGTCCAGGGCCTGTCGATGACGATCGGATGGCCCGAGCTTGCGGAGGCGGCGCTGGCGATCCGGGCCGGCGCGCTGTGGGTCACCTCCAATCTGGACCTCACGCTGCCCACCGAGCGCGGCTTGCTGCCCGGCAACGGCTCGCTGGTGGCCGCGCTGCGCGCAGCAACCGGCCGGGAACCGCTGGTAGCCGGCAAGCCGGCGCCCGGCCTGATGTACGACGCGCTTGCCCGCGGGCAGTTCCACAGTCCGCTGGTCGTCGGCGATCGCCTCGACACCGATATCGCCGGGGCCAACGCTGCAGACCTGCCAAGCCTGATGGTGCTGACCGGGGTCAACACCGCCCGCGATGCGGTCCATGCCGTGCCCGACCAACGGCCGACCTATATCGCCGCCGACCTGCGGGCCCTCCATGCCGACGCCGGTGACCTCGCGGTGTCGTCCCATCCGGCCTGGAACGCCCGCGTCGAAGCAGGCGCCGTGACCCTCACCGCGACCGGGGCCGACCCGGGCATGGACGGCTTGTCCGTCGTGCGGGCGGCTGCTCATGCGGTGTGGGGTGCAGCGGTGCGGCCGATGGCGGTGCGAGCCGGGGATGACGTGGCCCGCGCTGCGCTACAACGGTGGTCGCTGACCGACGAATCCGATCCGCTAGCGTGAACGCTGTCATGAATACCCACGAGATTCGCGCCCGGGTCGACGCGATCCTGGACGACCTCCCGCGTCTGGATCCGGACGCCGAAGCCGGCGCCGCCCAGGGCGTCCTGGACATCGACGTCGACCTTGAGGCGCATGCCCGCCGCCTCGGGGAGGCGCACCAGATTCTGGTCGACGCGCTGGAATCGGTCGAGAAGGGCTGAGCTGCCCATGACGCGGCACGCCCGGGTTGACGCCGAGCTGGTCCGTCGAGGCCTGGCCCGCTCCCGGCAGCAGGCGGCCGAGCTCATCGGCGCCGGACGGGTGACCATCGACGGGATGCCCGCCGCCAAACCCGCCACCGCCGTCGCGCCCACCGCCCGGCTGGCCGTCGCCGACGCCGCGGAGCGGACCTGGGTGTCCCGAGGCGCGCACAAGCTCATCGGCGCGCTTGACCGCTTCGGCGTCGACGTCGGGGACCGCCGGTGCCTCGACGCGGGCGCATCGACCGGCGGGTTCACCGAAGTGCTGCTGGACCGGGGCGCGCGCGAGGTGGTCGCCGTCGACGTGGGGTACGGCCAGCTCGCCTGGTCGCTGCGATCGGACCCGCGGGTGCACGTCGTCGAGCGCACCAACGTCCGCGAACTGACCCCGGCGGCGATCGGCGGGCCCGTCGACACGGTGGTCGCCGACCTGTCCTTCATCTCGCTTTCCACCGTGCTGCCGGCACTCACCGCGTGTGCCGCGCCGCACGCGGATATCGTTCCGATGGTGAAACCCCAGTTCGAGGTCGGCAGGAGCCTGGTGGGCGCCGGCGGTGTGGTCAGCGACCCGCGGTTGCGGGCCGACGCGGTGCTGGCCGTCGCCGGTCGCGCCGCCGCCCTCGGCTGGCAGACGGTGGGGGTCACCGCGAGCCCGCTGCCCGGGCCGTCCGGGAATGTCGAGTACTTCCTGCTGCTGCGCACCCGGACCGACGCGGCGCTGACCGGCGGGGCGCTCGATGACGCCGTCCGCCGTGCCGTCGAGGAGGGGCCACGGTGACGCCACCCGATCCCCGGACAATCCTGCTGGTCGTCCACCCCGGCCGCGACGAGGCCACCGAGACCGCCCGTCGGGTCAGTAAGACATTGGGTGACAACGGTATTCGCCTTCGGTTGCTGGCCCGGGAGGCGGTCGACCGGGGCAACCTGCACCTGGATCCCGCCGAACTGCACGCCACCGGTGCCGAGATCGAGGTGGTCGACGGCGACGAGACGGCCGCCGATGGTTGTGAGCTGGTACTGGTGTTGGGTGGGGACGGCACTTTCCTGCGCGCGGCGGAATTGGCCCGTAACGCCGAGATCCCGGTGCTGGGTGTCAATCTCGGCCGGATCGGCTTCCTCGCCGAGGCCGAGGCGGAGGCCATCGACGAGATTCTCGACCATGTGATCGCCCGGGACTACCGCATCGAGCACCGGATGGCTCTCGACGTGGTGGTCAGCCTCGGGGAGCAGGTGCTCTCCCGGGGCTGGGCGCTCAACGAGGCCAGTCTGGAGAAGGGCACCCACCAGGGCGTACTGGGCGTCATGGTCACCATCGACGGCCGACCGGTGTCGGCGTTCGGCTGCGACGGGGTGCTGGTGTCCAGCCCGACCGGGTCCACCGCGTACGCCTTTTCCGCCGGCGGCCCGGTGGTGTGGCCGGACCTCGAGGCGATCATCGTGGTGCCCAACAACGCCCACGCTCTGTTCGCCCGGCCGATGGTCACCAACCCCAATGCGGTAATCACCGTCGATGTCGACTCCGACAACCCCGATGCGGTGGTCCTCTGCGACGGGCGGCGGGAAGCGGTGGTGCCCGCCGGCGGGCGACTGGTGGTGACGAAGTGTCACTCCCCGCTGAAGTGGGTGCGGCTGGACAGCGCGCCGTTCACCGACCGACTGGTGCGCAAGTTCCAGCTGCCGGTGAACAGTTGGCGTGAGCGCTAGATGCTCTCCGAGATCAAGATCGATTCCCTTGGCGCGATCGGTTCGGCCACCGCGGAGTTCGATAGGGGCCTGACCGTTCTGACCGGCGAGACCGGGACCGGCAAGACGATGGTGGTGACGGGTCTGCACCTGTTGGGCGGTGCGCGGGCGGACCCGGCCCGGATTCGTTCCGGTGCCGCCCGAGCGGTGGTCGAGGGCCGCTTCGGCACCGATGACCTCGACGATCGGACCGCCGCGCGGATCGAGGAGATCCTCGAGTCCTCCGGCGCCGATCGGGACGACGACGGCAGTGTCATCGCGCTGCGTTCGGTCAGCCGCGACGGACCGTCGCGGGCCTACCTCGGCGGCCGCAGCGTTCCGGCACGGACATTGAGCTCCTTCACCACCGGACTGCTGACCCTGCACGGCCAGAACGACCAGTTGCGGCTGATGCGCGCCGAGGAGCAGCGGTCGGCGCTGGACCGCTTCGCCGGTGCCGCACCCGCGGTGGAGCGCTACCGCAAACTGCGCGCCGAGTGGCTGGTGGCCCGTCGCGACCTTGTCGACCGGGTCGACCGGGCGCGCGAGATGGCCCAGGAGGCCGACCGGCTGAAGTTCGCACTCGCCGAGATCGACGGTGTGGATCCGGCGCCGGGCGAGGACGAGACCCTGGTGGCCGAGATCCGCCGGTTGTCGGAACTGGACGCCGTCCGGGGCGCCGCCGCGGACGCGCGGGCGGCGCTGTCCGGACCCGACGATGCGGCACCCGACGTCGAGAACCGTTCGGCGACCGACGCTCTGGCCCGGGCAGCCGCCTTGCTGGAGTCCACCGGCGACACCGCGCTGAGCCCGCTCGGTCGCCAACTCGCCGAGGCGCTGAGCGTGGTCGGCGACGTCAGCGGGGAACTGGGCGCTTTCCTGGCCGATCTGCCCGCCGATGCCAGCACGCTGGAGACCCGTCTGGCCCGCCAGTCCGAACTGCGCAGCCTGACCCGGAAGTACGCCGCCGACGTTGACGGGGTGCTGCGGTGGGCTGCGGACTCTCGGCGGCGTCTCGCCCAGCTGGACGTCTCCGAGGAGATGCTGACCGGGTTGTCCCACCGGGTCGAGGAACTGTCCGGCCACCTCGCCGCGGCGGCCGCGGAGCTCTCCGCGCTGCGGACCCGTGCCGCGGTGGGTCTGGCCGGGGCGGTCACCGCGGAACTGTCCGGACTGGCGATGGCCGACGCCGGCTTCACCGTGACGGTTTCGACCATGGCGGCCCGTGACGAGGACAGCGCACCGGTCCGGTTGCCGTCGGGGGAGTTCGCGCACGCCGGGTCCGAGGGGGTCGACGTCGTTGAGTTCGGCTTTTGCGCCCATCGCGGGGACGGCGGGCACGGCCAGGAGGTGCTGCCCCTGACCAAGAGCGCCTCCGGCGGCGAACTCTCCCGGGTGATGCTGGCCCTGGAGGTCGTGCTGTCCGCCTCCGCGGCGGGCACCACCATGGTTTTCGATGAGGTCGACGCCGGGGTCGGCGGTCGGGCCGCGGTCCAGATCGGCCGCCGGCTGGCCCGACTGGCGCGTAGCCATCAGGTCATCGTCGTCACTCACCTACCGCAGGTCGCCGCCTACGCCGACACCCACCTGGTGGTGGACAGCGCCGGGCCGGCCAGTGTCGTCCGCCGACTGAACGACGGGGACCGGGTCGTCGAACTGGCCCGGATGCTGGCCGGCATGGGGGAGTCCGACACGGGTCGGGCTCATGCACGTGAGCTGCTGGCCGCCGCCGGAGAGGAACGGCGAGCCATAGCGGCCGCTGCCGGCTGCAGCAATTGACGTACCCGCATCCGATGATCGGAGGGGTTGGCGGCGGGTGCCGAGGGCTCGCCACTCAACTCCGGGCCCCCGGCTACCGCGCCACCCTCGAACCACTCACCCCGCCAGTCCCGGCGGTGCCTTTGGCGGCCCTGGCTACGGAGCGTGTCGCCCTCGCCGGGTCCGCCGCGGCGTTCTCGCCGGTCTCGATTTTGATGCCGGGGCCGTCCTGGGTGATTTGCCGGGAATCCTGGTTGACAGCGCCGGCGATCGCCCGCTGGCCCTTGGCTCGGACGACGTTGTTTCTGCCCCTGAAGTTGAAGGCCACGCTGCCCGACGTATCGAGGTCCGAGGTGAGGGACAGTTCGCCTACTTCACTCTGTGAGCCGGTGGTGCCGACGTTGATGGCTGCACTCCGCCGCCCGTTCACATAAGCCAAGTTGCCCCCAGCACCCCCGATGTTTGCCGCAAGGTTTCCGGACCCCGACCACACCGTCGCTTCTGCCCCGTCTCCACCGGCGACTCCGGTTCCGGCGGTGAACAAGTTGATGGCAGCATTGAAAAGCCCCGGTTTCGAGGCCCCGTCTTCCCCGCCGAACACGCTGGCCTTGGCGTAGTCGCCCTGGCTCAACGCGACGGCGGCATTGGATTCGAAAACCGCTGCTGAGCTGCCGCGGCCAGCCGCGTAGGCCAGGGTGAACATACCTACCGGCGGTGCGCCGTCGGCGGTGCTCCCCGCTGTCAGCGCCTGGGTGCAGTCCATGCCACCAGGTCCGGTCAGTCCGCAGCCTCCGGTGGGGATTTTGGGGTTGTCCACTCCGATGCTGTTGGCGATGGCGATGGAGAACAGTCCTTCGGCTACGGCGGCCGCGGTGTCACCCAGGGCGATGGCGATGCTGGACCAAGTGCTCTGGCACCGGTCGCTGTTGCCGATACCGAACGCCGAGATACAGGAAGCGTGGCTCTCCGGCGCGGTCGCCAGGGTTGTGGTGCCGAGCATTCCGGCGGCCAGCAGCAGGCTGCCCATGGTTCCGGCAGTTTTGGACGTTGCATTAACCATGTCGACTCCCTCGATGTCCGTGTCTCGGATGCCCTCAGCGTAGAACCAGATTCCAGCCCGGGTGAGAAAACAAACAACTCCGCTGAGGTTACTGCTGGGACAAATGAAACTTATGGGGCTGGTGTTACGGCGCGCCTCCCCATGTCTGGCGCCGGTGCCGACAGAATCGAAGGCATGAGGTTGCTCTCGAGATCTGTTGCACGACCGGGTGTCATCGGGACCGCCCGGGTGGATCGTGACATCGACCGCCTGTTGCGCCGGGTCGGCCCAGGCGACATCGCCGTCCTGGACATCGTCGACCTCGACCGGGTGACCGCCGACGCCCTGGTGGACGCCGGGGTTGTCGGGGTGATCAACGCCTCTCCGTCGATCTCGGGCCGCTATCCCAACCTCGGTCCGGAGGTCCTGGTCGCCAACCACATCACCCTGATCGACAACGCGGGTCCGGAGATCTTCAAAAAGGTCAAGGACGGCGCCAAGATCCGGCTGAACGAGGGCGGGGTCTATCACGGCGAGAAGCGTCTGGGCCACGGCGTGGAGCGCACCGACGAAGAGATCGCCGATCTCATGCACGACGCCAAGACCGGCCTGGTCGCCCACCTGGAGGCCTTCGCCGGCAACACCATCGAGTTCATCCGCAGCGAGAGCCCGTTGCTCATCGACGGGATCGGCATCCCCGAGATCGACGTCGACGTCTACCGTCGTCACGTCGTCGTAGTCACCGATGGCCCGGCCGCGGCCGAGGATCTCAAGGCGCTCAAGCCCTTCATCAAGGAGTACCAGCCGGTACTGGTCGGTGTCGGCACCGGCGCCGACATCCTGCGGGAGGGCGGCTACCGTCCACAGCTGATCGTCGGCAATCCCGAGCAGATCAGTGCCGACGCGCTCAAGTGCGGTGCCCAGGTGGTGCTGCCGGCGGATGCGGACGGACATGCCAGCGGGCTTGAGCGCATCCAGGATCTGGGGATCGGTGCGATGACCTTCCCGGCCGCGGGCTCGGCGACCGACCTGGCCCTGCTGCTGGTTGACCATCACGGCGCCTCGCTCATCGTGACGGTCGGCCAGTCGGCCAGTATCGAGGAGTTCTTCGATCGCTCACGCGCGCAGAGCAATCCCTCCACCTTCCTGACCCGGCTGAAGGTCGGCGAGAAACTCGTCGACGCGAAAGCCGTTGCGACGCTGTACCGCAGCCACATCTCCGGTGGGGCGATCGCCTTGCTGGTGATGGCGATCCTGTTCGCCGTCGTCGCCGCCCTGTGGGTGTCGCACGCCGATGCCGTGGTCGTCGATTGGCTCTCCACCTACTGGCACCGACTCACCGCGTGGGTGCAGAGCTGGCTCAACTAGGGTGAAGTCCCGTCGACGCCTCGTGCTGTCACTGACAGCGGTGTTCCTCGCGTTGGCGGCCGGTTTCGTCCTGGGAGCCCGGTTGTCGTCTGGTCCGATGGTCTCGGTGCTGCGCAACGACAAGGACGGCTTGCAGAAGACGATTGCCGACGTGACCGGCGAGCGAGACGATCTGCGCCAACGCCTCGCGGCGGCAAACGATTTCGACACCACGATGTCCGAGCGAATGGTGCGCGGGGCGCTGGCGGGTACCTCGGTGCTGATCATCCGCGCACCCGACGCCGAGGACGCCGATGTCGATGCCCTCGCCCGCCTGATCGGTCAGGCGGGCGGTTCGCCCGCGGGCACGATTGCGCTGACGGGCGAGTTCGTCAGCGCCAACTCCGCGGAGAAGCTTCGCTCGGTGGTGAACTCCCCGATCGTCCCGGCCGGCAGACAGCTCGACACCGGACTCGTCGACGAGGCCGCGCAGGCGGGGGACCTGCTCGGTCTGTCGCTGCTGATCAACCGCGATCCCGCGATCGCCCCGGTCGATGACGGCGCGCGCGAGGCGGTGCTGGGCGCGCTGCGCGACACCGGTTTCCTGAGCTACGACCGGCCCCCCGCCGCCGCCGACACGGCCGTCGTGATCACCGGCGGAGCGCTGGCCGAGGACGCCGGACACCAAGGTGCCACGGTGGCCCGGTTCGCCGGCGGGCTGGCCCCGCACGGGTCGGGTACCGTGCTGGCCGGCCGGGACGGCTCGGCCGACGGGGTCTCGGCAGTGGCGGTGACCCGCGCCGATGCCGCACTGTCGGATCTGGTGAGCACCGTCGATGACGTCGATGCTGAGTCCGGTCGGATCACCAGCGTGTTGGCCCTGCAGGCGATGGACGGTGGGGCACCGGCCGGCCGGTACGGAGTCGGCGCAGGCGCGGCGGCGGTCACCGTCGGGCAGTAGGCATCCGGTGTGTCAGCGTCGGGTTGCCCTAGACGGTGTTAGGGTGAGTTTCCGTGGGTCGGCAGGCCCCAACCAGACCGTTCGGCGCTGATCTCGGCATCGGTTTCAGCACCGGAGGGTCCGGTACCGACAAAGCCCTGCGCCGTCGTCACGGAGGTCGCTCTTGCCCGCATTGCGCAAGCACCCTCAGGCCGCAACCAAACACCTCTTCGTGACCGGTGGTGTCGTCTCCTCCCTGGGTAAGGGCCTGACCGCCAGCAGCCTGGGACAACTGCTCATCTCGCGGGGCCTGCGGGTCACCATGCAGAAACTCGACCCCTACCTCAACGTCGACCCTGGGACCATGAACCCGT